>NZ_JBFTOJ010000021.1:0-32678 GCF_056397905.1 Stenotrophomonas sp. 05L414_2 | reverse complement strand
CAATTGGGATGAGGCGCACTGAGTCGCATTCAGGCCGAAAACGCCGTGAATTCGTTCATTTGCATGATATTTCTGACTCAAACATGAATGTTTCCCTGATGGGTGTTTATTAAATTGGGCCCCTTCACGAACCGTTAGTGTTCGGAGTGCTTCTATAACTCCCGACAGGCGCAATGCCTGTCGTGGATCTCTCCCATCCCCTGGAGCAGATCTCGGAACGGGGGCTCCTCCCCAAGCGCCCGTTCCCCGGCCCCGTTGACCTCCCCCTGGTCAGCGGGGCTTTTTATTTGTGCGCTGCTGCGCCACGCTGGGCCACCGCCCAGCAGGGAAACCCGCGATGCCCGATCTGTTCGACTTGGCGATGCCGTGGTGGGAATTCATCCTGCGCGCGGTGGTGGTCTACGCAGTCGTGCTGGGCATGGTCCGGCTCAGCGGCAAGCGCGCGCTGGGACAGGTCACCCCGTTCGACGTGCTGCTGATCGTGCTGCTGGGCAATGCGGTGCAGAACGCATTGCTGGGCACCGATACCTCGCTGGCCGGCGGCCTGCTGCTGGCCGCCACGCTGATCCTGCTGAACTATGGCGTAGGCTGGATCACCGCCCGCAGCCGCCGCATGGAACGGCTGATCGAGGGCGAACCGGTGGTGATCGCGCGCAACGGCAAGCTCTTCGACAGTGTGCTGCGGCGCGAGCTGGTCAGCCGCGCCGATTTCGATGTCGCCATGCGCCAGCAGAGCTGCATCGGCGTGGAAGAAGTGGAACTGGCACTGCTGGAAACCAACGGCCACATCACYATCATTCCCAAGCGCAAGGACGATTGAGCGGGTGCGGTCGATATCGAGCTGGCCCGACCGCCTGTCGCCTCGGCCCGGTCCCGGTAGTGGTCGAGCTTGCTCGACCGCTGTGGGCGCCACGCATCACACCCAGTCGCGCGGCACCAGGTAATCGGCCAGGCGCGCCTCGGCGCTGCCTTCGTCGGGGCTGAAGCCGTACTCCCAACGCACCCGCGGCGGCAGGCTCATCAGGATGCTCTCGCTGCGCCCGCCACTCTGCAGGCCGAACAGCGTGCCACGGTCGTAGACCAGGTTGAACTCGACGTAGCGGCCGCGGCGGTACAGCTGGAACTCGCGCTCGCGTTCGCCGTAGGGCGTGTCCTTGCGCTGCTGCACGATCGGCAGGTAGGCATCGAGGAAGCCATCGCCGACCGCGCGCAGGTAGGCGAAATCGCGTTCGAAATCGCCGTGCAGATCATCGAAGAACAGACCACCCACACCGCGCGTCTCATTGCGGTGGCGCAGGAAGAAATACTCATCGCACCAGCGCTTGTGCGCGGCGTAGCGTTCGTCGCCGAACGGTGCACACAGATCGCGCGCCACCCGATGCCAGTGCTGCATGTCCTCGTCGAACGGGTAGAACGGGGTCAGGTCGAAGCCACCGCCGAACCAGCTGGCCACCACCTCGCCGTCGCGCTGGGCCTGGAAGAAGCGCACGTTGGCGTGGGTGGTCGGCACGTAGGGGTTGAGTGGGTGGAACACCAGCGACACACCGGTGGCGCGCCACGAGGCACCGGCCAGTTCCGGCCGGTTGGCCGAGGCCGACGGCGGCAGGCGGCTGCCCGCCACATCGGAAAAGCCGATACCGGCCTGCTCGAACACCGCGCCATCGCGCAGCACGCGGGTGCGGCCACCGCCACCTTCGGCGCGCTGCCACACATCTTCCTGGAAGCGTGCCCGGCCATCTGCGGATTCGATCGCTGCACAGATGCGGTCCTGCAGGTCGGTGAGGTAGGCGCGCACGCGCTCGAATTCGTTCATGGCGCGTACTTTACCGCAGCGCCGTGCCTGCGCTGGCACGCGCCCCGCAGGTCGGCGACGAACCGTCACGCTGGTAGCGGGCGAAGCGGGCCCAACGGTCGTTGCCTACAAGATCGCCATTGGCCAGCTGCCAGAACACGTGGTCCTCGCCTTCCTCGTTCCGCACCCGGATGGCGCCCTCGCGCATGACCGCAGGCTGCCTGCCGGACGCATCGACCTGGACCTGGGCGTCGTCGCCGAACACCAGGGAGTGGCCCTGCGCCGCATAGCGGCCGCAGGGCAGCGTGGCCACGTCCACGATGACCAGGTCTGCGCTGCTCAGTGCGGCCAAGGGGGCGACGCTGCTGCAGGCCTGCGGGTCCCGACCGATGCTGCACGCCAGCTGCAGGGCATCGCGGGCCGGCAGCAGGCGCGCCGATGCCCACAGCGCCACGGCCGCGGCATGGCAGGAACTGGCACTGGGATGCTCGCGGCACAGCATGCTGACCTCGTCCAGCTGCGCTGCCGGTAGCGGCACGTCGCGCGGGATGCTTCGCGCCACCGAGAACGCCCAGGCCGCATCACGCACCCGGCCCACCGCTTCGGCCTGTCTGCATGCTTCTGCGTCGACGTCCGTGCTGCCACGCTGGCATGCCGCAGGTTCAGCAGGCTCCTCGCGATTGCTGGCCAGGGCGATGTCGAGCACCAGGGCATTGCGGGCGTCGCTGCGATAATCCTCGATCAAGCGATTGCAGCCGGCCGGCACGCCTTCACGGCACCACTGCCGCCAGCGCTCGGGTCCGGCCACTGCCATGTCATCCATGCAGCTGGCGATATCGGCGCGGCAGCTGCCCGCTGCGAACACCGGCGACGCCTGGCAGACCGCCGTGCTTTCCAGCGTGTAGTAACGCTCTTCGCCGGCCAGCGCGTGGCCCTCGTCGATGATCTGCAGGGCCTCGATGCCGCCGGTGGCCAGGTTGGCCAGCATCAGCACGTCCTGCAGCTGCTCCAGGTTGTAGGGCTCCGGGGCTGCGCCGGGGATGAGGCGGGAGCCCTGAACTGGGCTTTCCACCGTCAGCCGGGCGCCGCTGTCGGCGTCCTTGAAGGTACCGCACAGCAGTGGTTGCGCGGATGCTGCCGGGCCGAGCGACAACAGCAGCGCGGCGATCCACCCGCGTGACAGGTGGCCGCGGTGGGCAGTGGAGGGGGGCATGCAGGAACTCCTTGCAGAAACGGTACGTGGAACGATGGTCATCATCGGTGGGCAGATGGTGCGGTATCACGGGTGGGCGCAGCCTTGCAGCGCACAGCACCCGGCTGCCGCTGGTAACGCTGGTAGCCGGTCCAGGCATCCATGCCCAGCAGGTCGCCATTGGCCAGCAGGCGCAGCACATGATCGCTGCCGTGGTCATTGCGCAGATGGATGGCACCGTCCAGCAGTCGCACCTGCGAGCGCTGGCTACCGATCGTCGCGTGGCCATCGTCGCCGAACGCAACCGCATCGATCGTGCCGCCGTCGGCCCGGTACAGGCCACAGGGCGGCTCGGTCGCATCGACCAGGCGCAGCGCGGCACCGAGTGCCTGCAGGGGCTCGACCCGTTCGCATGCGCTGTCGCGACCGCTGTCGCAGACCACCTGCAACGCCTGCACGGCCGCCCGCGGATCGCGCGCATTCAACTGCTGCTCGGCCACTTCGGTGCAGAAGCGGCCAGCGCGCTGCTGCAGGCACAGCTGCTGCAACTGGTCGCGCTGCGCCGCCGGCAGTTCCACCCACGCTGGATCGATGCCACGGGCGAACGCTTGGCCGCTGGCCTGTGCCACCGCGGCGGCCAACGCGTCACGACGGGCATCACGGCAGGTCAGCACCTCCTCGCGCTCCGCATCGGTGGTGCAGGGCGCCGGTGCGGCGGTAGCCAGCGCTACGCCCTTGGCAGACGCGGCGGCGAGGAGCGCATCGTCCACGTAGCGCAGCAACAGGCCGCTGCAGGCCGCGCCCACGCCCTGTTGGCAGGCGGTCAGCAGCTGCGGCGGCGTCGCCGCGTGCAGGCGAGCCATGCAGCGGTTCGCATCGGCCAGGCAGCTGCCGGCGGCGTTCACGGCCACCGGCTGGCAGACCGCCGGTGCACGCAGCTGGTAGTCCTGCAGCGTGTCGTTGATGCGTCTGCCATCAGCACTGGCAGTGAGCGCTGTTGTCACGCCGTCATCCAGGTTGACCAGCACCAGGCCGTTGCCATCGCGTTCGATCTGCAGCGATTCGAGATCAAAGCCCGTCGTCAGGCGACGGCCCCGGTTGTGTGAGTCGATCACCAGCGCGGCATCATTCTGCGCATTGACGTACCGGCCACATCGCAGCGGCGCGGGCGCGGGCGTGGAAGCGGAGGCTGCGGCCGGCGCCGGCGGGGTGGCCAGCAGCAGCGCAGTGACGACCAGAAACATTCGGAGCAGGGCAGGCATGCGACATCCTTGTCGAAGGCGGAACGCGGGAGGGGAGTCAGCGGAAGCGGCAGCGGATGTCCGGTCGCAGCAGGCGCCAACCCAGCCAGCCCTGCAGCCCCGCAAACAGCACCGAGGTGCCGACCAGTGTCAAGGTGAACAGCACACGCTGCACCTGCAGCTCATGCTGCGCCGTGGGGTCGCTGGCAAGCAGCGCGATCAACACCAGCAGCAGGCGATCCATCCACCAGGCGATCACGAAGTTGGCCAGCGCGCTCAGGCCCAGCATCCACATATAGGCCCACAGACCCCAGCGTCGCTCGCGCCACAGGCCCCAGCTGGCCAGGGTCGAGAACAGGCAGAGCAGGGCAACCAGCAGCGAGGTGGCCGCCGGGTGTTTCAGCATCCACCACAGGCTGCCGTCGAGCTGCTGTTCCCATGCCAGTGTCACCAGCGTGGTCCAGAACCCGGTACGGGCCAGTACCGCGGCCATCAGCGCCTGCGCGAGGAAATAGAGGGTGACCAGCAGGCTCAGCCAGAACGAGCCCTGCGCCACTGCGCCGACCCAGTTGCTGGGTGGCGGTGGGGCAGGTGCTGGAATCGAGGGAATCGAAGCTGACATCCGTTGTCCGGGTGAGCGATGCCCGCCGGGTCAGCGGGCCGTCGCCAGGGCAGCGACCGCCGGCAGGATATGGTGTTCACTCAAGGGTGCCAAGGGCTGGCCATGCGGCGGCTGCAGCGGCACCCAGGCCAGTTCGGCGATCTCCGCACGCGCGCACGGCTCACCTTCGATCCACACCCGCCAGGCCTGCGCCTGCACGCGATGGCCTGGCTCGTTCACTGCCCAGTCCTCGAAACTCCCGAGTGCGATGGCCGAAGCGGTGTGCAGCCGTACGCCCAGTTCCTCGTCCAGTTCGCGTGCCAGTGCCTGCAGGGGTGCTTCGCCCGGGTCGGGCTTGCCGCCTGGCTGGATGAAGCGGTTGGCACCGTGCTTGCGCACCACCAGTGCCCGGCCACGGTCATCGAGGATGACCGCGGCCACGATGTGGATCGTGGCCGCGGCAACACTCACTTCAGGTTCTGCTCGAACAGCTTGAGGATGCGCTTGTACTGGTCCAGCCAGGAATCGGCACGCACGTAGCCATGGCGCTCCAGCGGGTACGGCGCGATCGACCAGTTGTCCTTGTGCAGCTCGATCAGGCGCTGGGTCAGGTTCACCGAATCCTGGAAGAACACGTTGTCGTCCATCATGCCGTGGGCGATCAGCAGGTTGTCCTGCAGGTTCTGTGCGTACTCGATCGGCGAGGACACGCGGTACGCCTCCGGATCGATGTCCGGGGTGTTGAGGATGTTGCTGGTGTAGCCGTGGTTGTACTGGTGCCAGTCGACCACCGGACGCAGCGCGGCGCCGGCCTTGAACGTGCCCGGCGAGCGGAACAGGGCCATGAAGGTCATGAAGCCGCCGTAGGAGCCGCCGTAGATGCCGGCGTGGTCACGGTCACCCTGCTGGGTGTCGACCAGCCAGTCCAGGCCGTCCTTGTAGTCTTCCAGCTCCGGGTGGCCCATGTTGCGGTAGATCGCCGTGCGCCAGTCGCGGCCATAGCCTTCGCTGCCGCGGTAGTCCATGTCCAGCACGATGTAGCCCTTCTGCACCAGCAGGTTGTGGAACATCTGCTCGCGGAAGTAGGCCGGGTAGCGCTGGTGCACGTTCTGCAGGTAGCCGGCACCGTGCACGAACATCACGACCGGGTACTTCTTGCCGGGTTCCTTGTTTTCCGGCTCGTAGTACTTGGCCCAGACCACGCCGGCGCCATGCTTGGACGGCACCGCCACCAGCTTCGGCTGGATCCACTGGCGCGCCTTGTACTCGGCGGTACGGGTATCGGTCAGCACGCGCGCCTGGCCAGCGCCGGTACTCGGCACCACCGCCAGCTGCGCCGGCAGGTAGGCGCCGGAATAGCGCACCAGCAGCTGCTGGCCGTCCGGCGACAGCGAGAAATCTTCCACGCCATTGAGGCTGGTCAGCTCGCGCACCTGGCGGGCAGCGGTATCGACCGCGCAGACTTCGTAGTCATGCGGGGCCTGCTGGTTGCACAGGAAGTAGAAGCCCTTGCCGTCGGCCGACAGCACCGGCGCCGAGGTTTCCCACTTGCCGCTGGTCAGCGCCTGCGGCTTGCCGCCACCGGCCTGGGTGTACAGGTGCGAGAAGCCGGATTCCTCGGACAGCAGCCACAGCGTGCGGCCATCGGCCATCCAGCCGAAATCGTTGAAGCCCCAGTTGATCCAGGCGTTGTCGGTCAGCCGGTGGCGGTTCTGCACGCGGCCGTCGGCGGCAGCAACGCTGACGATCCAGCGGTCCTTGTTGTCGTTGGCGCGCAGCATCACCGCGGCCTGCTGGCCGTCAGCGCTCCAGCGGATGCCACCGCCCATGAAGTCGCTCATCACCTGCACGGTGCGGTCGCCCTTCAGTGCGTCCTTGCCGGCCTTGCGGCGCAGCTCGGCCAGCGGATCGGTGCCGATGCCCGGCAGGCTGGACAGCGACAGCTTCTCGGCCTTGCCGCTGCGTACATCCACGAACCACAGGGTGTGCGGCTCGAAGCCGTTGCGGCCGACGCGCTGGCGGGTGTCCTCGGTTTCCTCATAGCCCGACTCGGTCACGTACAGCGGCATCTTGCCGCCGCGGCCGTCATCGAAGTCCTTCGGCTTGGTGGTCACGATCAGGTGGCCCAGGTCCGGCGACAGCACGCTGTCGACGATCTCCACGTCGGCACCCAGGAACACCGGACCCGGTGCGCGGGTCGGGTCGGCCTGGCGCCAGCGCTGGTCCTGGTCCTTCAGCGCCTCGCGCTGTTCGCGGTCGCGGCGCAGGGTTTCCAGCGTGCGCAGCTGCTGGTCGCGCAGCACGTCGGCCTTCGGCGGCGTGCTGGGATCCTTTTCGGCTTTCAGGCTGGCCACCTGCTGCACGCCGCTGGCGGCGGTCCAGTGGAACCAGTTCTGGCCGACGCGCCAGATCACGCCATTGTCGGCGGCGAAGTTCACGCCGCTGGCGCGCTCGTTGCTGCGGGTCAGCTGGGTCAGTGCGCCGCTGCGCAGGTCGCGCACGAACACGTCGCCGTTGCGCACGAACGCGCTGCGCGTGCGGCTGCGGTCGTACACCGGATCGGCCACGTCCAGGCTGCCGCGCTGGTCATCGGCCACCTGCGCGGCCACGCCACCGGCGATCGGCTGGCGGAAGGTGTCGCGCACCGGGCTGCCGTTGCGCTTCAGCTGGTACTCCACCTGCTGGCTGTTCCACGACCACCAGGCCTTCTCCACCGGCGGACCGATCCAGTCCGGGTCGGCCATGGCCTGTTCGATGGTGATCGGTGTCGGCGCAGCCTGCGCGGCCGGAGCGGCCAGCACGGCAGACAGCAGGAGGGACAGGGGCAGCACTCGGGACATGGGCGGACAGCACCAGAAGAGGAAACCGGGCAAGCGTAGCAGCCGTCCCGGCCCCGGGCAGGGGCCACAGGTCATGGCAGCGGAATCGGCAAAGCGGTGCAACCGCTTGCCTTGGTCGCGCATCCAATCTCCTGAACCCGCATCATCTACCGGACAGGAGCACGACATGCAGGAACTCATCCCGATCACCCTCTTCATCTGCATCGCCTATGCGATCCATGCCATCGCCGATGCGCGTGCGCGCAGCAAGCTGGTGGCACCGCACGTGCCGGAGGAAGTCATCCGCTCGCTGGCGGTGCTGGAGGAGGAACGCCGCCGCCAGGGCGCCCTGCGCTGGGGCATCAGCCTGGTCTGCCTGGCGCTGGCCATGGCGCTGCTGGAGGCCATCRGTGCCCGCGACCTGACGTTCGGCGCAGCTGCCGCGCTGGTCGGCAGCGCAGGGCTGGGCCAGCTGCTGGCTTGGCACTTCACCCGCCCCGCCACGCGCAAGGGCTGAGCCGGCGCATGCTGCGGGCACAGGGGGAGTCCCACGCATGAGCCTGCTGGGGGAAGCGCTGGCTGCACTGCGGGGGCGGCGGCGCAATGTCCCCGTGGAGGAGCCCTCTGCGTGGTCGGACGACCGCGCCCTGGTGGGTGCGATCATCGACGGCTCGCAAGCGGCCTTCGCGCAGTTGGTGGAAACACATCAGCGCACCTGCGCGCATGTGATCGGGCGCATGGTCGGCGACCGCGACCAGGTGGCCGACCTGCTGCAGGAAACCTTCCTGGCCGTGTTCCGCCAGCTGCACCGGTTCCGTTTTGAATCTTCGTTGCGGACCTGGATTTCGCGCGTGGCCTACACCACCGCACTGCAGCACCTGCGGCGGCGGCGGCTGGAAGCGCAGTGGATGGTGGCGGTGGAGGTACCTGAAGAGCTGGGTATCGGCGATGAAGGGCCGGGCCCGGCCGAACTCAGCGAGGCGCTGCAGGCCGGCCGCCAACTGGGCGCGGCGCTGGAGCGGTTGAGTGCGCCGCAGCGCCTGATCGTCGGCCTGCACTACCTGGAGGATTTCGATCTGGCCGAGATCGAGCAGGTGACCGGGCTGGCCCGGGGTACCATCAAGAGCCACCTGCACCGTGCGCGCCAGGTCCTGAAACAGGAGCTGGTGAAGCACGCCACCGCCGGAGAACTGTTGTGAGCCGACCAACCGATTCCCGCGAACCCGACGAGCGTGCGCTCTCGCAGGCCTTGCATGAACAGGTAAGGCAGGACGAGGTGCCGGATGTGAGCGAAGCGCTGCAGAAGCGGATTGCGTCCGAGTCGCGCGACAGCAGCGTGGGCTATGCGGTGGTGCAGATCGTGTTGCTGGGCGCGTTGCTGGCGATGGGCGTCTGGTATTTCTGGCGGTGAACGCCCCGCCGGGCWTGGCCCGGCGCTACCGCGTGAATCAGCACCCCGCCGGGCATGGCCCGGCGCTACCGCGTGAATCAGCACCTCGCCGGGCATGGCCCGGAGCCACCAATGATGAAATGACGTGTAGCGCCGGGCCATGCCCGGCGGCGTCCACGCACCCTGCGACAAAGTGAAGCAGCGCGTCACCCGGTCGCATCCCGGCTTAACGATATCCCCCTAAAGTGGTCTGGTATCCCACCGGCACCTGGCAGGAGGCGTCCCTTGGACGCGTTGTTGTTGTCGCGGATCCAGTTCGGATTCGTCATCAGTTTCCACGTACTGTTCCCGGCCTTCACCATCGGTACGGCCAGCTGGCTGGCCTTCATCGAATGGCGCTGGCTGCGCACGAAATTGCCCGTCTGGCGCGAGCTGTATTTCTTCTGGCAGAAGATCTTCGCAGTGTCCTTCGGCATGGGCGTGGTCAGCGGCATCGTCATGGCCTTCCAGTTCGGCACCAACTGGCCGCGGCTGAGCGAAGTGGCCGGTACGGTCATCGGACCGCTGCTGACCTACGAAGTGCTGACCGCGTTCTTCCTCGAAGCCAGCTTCCTCGGCGTGATGATGTTCGGCTGGGGCCGGGTGTCGCCGCGCCTGCATTTCCTGTCCACCTGCATGGTGGCGCTGGGCACGCTGTTCTCTACCTTCTGGATCCTCTCGTCCAACAGCTGGCTGCATACGCCGGCCGGCTACGAGATGGTCAACGGCATCGTGCATCCCGTCGACTGGTGGCAGGTGGTGTTCAATCCGTCCTTCCCGTACCGGCTGGCGCACATGGCGCTGG
Source organism: Stenotrophomonas sp. 05L414_2 (assembly GCF_056397905.1). Lineage (NCBI taxonomy): Bacteria > Pseudomonadati > Pseudomonadota > Gammaproteobacteria > Lysobacterales > Lysobacteraceae > Stenotrophomonas > Stenotrophomonas sp. 05L414_2. The sequence continues at coordinate 22,799 of NZ_JBFTOJ010000021.1, read as the reverse complement.
GTTCGTTCATCACCACCTGTTTCGTGATCGGTGGTGTGGGCGCGTGGTATCTGCGCAGGGGAACGCACGTGGAAGCGGGGCGGCGGATGTTGATCGCGGCGGTGGCGTTCGCGGCGCTGACCGTGCCGGTGCAGATCTTCGTCGGCGACATGCATGGCCTGAACACGCTCAAGCACCAGCCGATGAAGATCGCGGCGATGGAAGCGCACTGGCATGAGACCAAGGAGGGCGAGGGCGTGCCGCTGGTGGTGTTCGCGCTGCCCAACGAGAAGGAGGAGCGCAACGATTTCGAGGTGGCCATTCCCAAGCTCGGCAGCGTGATCCTCACCCACACCCTGGACGGTACGTTCGATCCGCTGACGTCGGTGCCGGCCAGCGAACGGCCGCCGGTGACGCCGGTGTTCTTCGCCTTCCGCATCATGGTCGGGCTGGGCACGCTGATGCTGGTGCTGGCCTGGGTCTCGGCCTTCCAGCTGTGGCGGAAGAAGCTGCTGGCCTCGCCGTGGCTGCTGCGTGGCTGGAACTGGATGCTGCCCAGCGGCTTCATCGCGCTGCTGTCGGGCTGGTTCGTCACCGAGATGGGGCGGCAGCCGTGGGTGGTCTATGGCGTGCTGCGTACCGCCGATGCCGTTGGCCCGCAGAGTGCATGGATGACCGCGCTGTCGCTGGGTGTCTATGTGATCGGCTATGCCTTCGTGTTCGGCTGGGGCATCTGGTACCTGGTGAAGATCCTGCGCCACGGCCCGCAGCCGTACGACGAAGGCCCGTCGCTGGACCATGGCAGCCACACCCCGGCGCGGCCGCTGTCGGCCGCCGACGAACCGCTGGAGGAGCGCTGACATGGACCTGATGACCTGGCTGCCGGTGGCATGGTTCGCGGTGATCGGCTTTGGCGTGCTGATGTACGTGGTGCTGGACGGCTTCGTGCTCGGCATCGGCATCCTCGCCCCGTTCGCCGAGGACGAGGAACAGCTGGACCTGATGATGAACACCGCCGCGCCGATCTGGGACGGCAACGAGACCTGGCTGGTGCTCGGCGGCGCTGGCCTGATGGCCGCCTTCCCGAAGGCCTATGCCGTACTGCTGTCGGCGCTGTACCTGCCGGTGCTGCTGCTGGTGGTGGCGCTGGTGTTCCGTGGCGTGGCCTTCGAGTTCCGTTTCAAGGCGCACCGTTCACGGCGGCTGTGGAGCGTGGCGTTCGGCCTCGGTTCGCTGCTGGCCACCTTTGCCCAGGGCGTGATCCTCGGCACGCTGGTGCAGGGCCTGCCGCTGGTCGATGGCGTGTACCAGGGCGGCGCGTTCGGCTGGTTCAGCCCGTTTGCGATGCTGACCGGTGCCGCGCTGGTAGCCGGCTACGCACTGCTGGGCAGCACCTGGCTGATCCTGAAGACCGAAGGCCGCGTGCAGGCGCTGGCCCGACAGATGACCCGCCCGCTGGTGGTGGCGGTGATCGCGGCAATGGGCCTGGTCAGCAGCTGGCTGCCGTTCCTGCAGTCGCGGCTGATGGACCGCTGGTTCAGCGACGGCAACTTCTGGTGGCTGTCGCCGGTGCCGCTGCTGACCTTGGCGGTGGCCATCGCGCTGTGGCGCAGCGCCACCCATCCGCGTCGCGACCTGCCGCCGTTCCTGCTCAGCCTGGCCTTGTTCGTGCTCGGCTTCGCTGGCCTGGTGCTGGGCATGTGGCCGTACCTGCTGCCGCCGTCGATGACGCTGTGGCAGGCCGCCGCGCCGGCCTCGTCGCTGGGCTTCACCCTGGTGGGGCTGGTGGTGCTGCTGCCGGTGATCCTGGGCTATACGGCATGGTCCTACCGGGTGTTCCGCGGCAAGGTACGCGCCGACGCCGGCTATCACTGAACCGGTTCGCTGGATCGGTCCATGCGGGGGGCGGTCGCTGACCGCTCCCCGTTGTGCTTTGTGAAACATGTCATCCCTGTGTCGGACGTGCTAGCGTGCGCTCCTTTCCGGCAGCCAGGGGGGCAGCCGGCGACGTCCTGGACGGATGCATGGCTGCAGGAATGGGGGGCAGCCGCGTGTCGCCGTAATGGCTCGAGACTCTCGTTCGCCCATCGAAACATCACCGGTAATGATCGAATTTTCCGTTGTCGACTGGGCCGCCTGGGCGCCTGGCCTGACCGAGCGTAGCCAATGGATGGGCTGGGCCGGAGCACCGTTCCTGCCGCAGGGCGAGGACACGCCGGCGCTGGCCGAGATTCCGGCCATGCAGCGCCGCCGGATCGAGCGCCTGGGCCGCATGGCGATCCAGGCCGCGTGCTGGTGCGAGGACGGGCAGGGCGCTGACAGCCAGGTACCGCTGGTGTTCGCCAGCCGCCATGGCGATGTCGCCCGATCGATGGACCTGCTGGGCTCGCTGGTGGCCGATCAGCCGCTGTCGCCCACCGGCTTCGGCCTGTCGGTGCACAACGCGATCGCCGCGCTGTACTCGATCGCCCGCGGTCACCGGGGCAACTACCTGGCGTTGTCCGCTGGCCAGTCGACGGTGGAAGCGGCGTGCCTGGAGGCCGTCGGCCTGCTTGGTGATGGTGCCAGTGAAGTGCGGATCGTGGTCTATGAGTCGCCGTTGCCCGACGTTTACGCCGAATTCGCCGACGAACCCGACCCGTTCTTCGCCTGGTGCTGGCGCCTGGCACCCGCCGGTAATGCCGGCGGCAGCGATCTTTCGCTGTCCTGGCAGGTCGCCGGCGACGCCGGGCCGACCGCGCCGGGCGTGCTGCCGCATGCGCTGGACCTGCACCGCTTCCTGCTGGCCGGGGATCCGCAGCTGCAGCACGTGACCCAAGGCCAACGCTGGTCCTGGCGCCGCCGTGGCTGAGGCGCTGCGCCGCCTTGATCATGCCTGGCGGGTGTTCGGCACCGGCCTCAGCTTCGCCGCGTTTGGCGTCGGCGGTCTGTTGCTGGGCGTGCTGGTGATGCCGGTGCTGCTGCTGATGCGCGACCCGGTGGCGCGTCGCCGCCGGGCCCGCCGGCTGGTCCAGCGCGCCTTCGCCAGCCATGTGTGGCTGATGTGCCGGCTGGGGGTGATGACCCTGCAGGTCGACGGGCGCGAACGCCTGCAGCGCGACGGCCTGCTGGTGCTGGCCAACCACCCGACCCTGATCGACGTGGTCTGCCTGATCGCCCTGCTGCCCAACGCCGACTGCGTTGTGAAGCGGGCGGTGGCCTGCAACCCGTTCATGCGCGGCCCGGTGCGTGCCGCCGGTTACATCTCCAATGACGACGGCGCTGGGCTGGTCGATGACTGCGCGGCGGCCGTGCACGCCGGCGGCACCCTGGTGATCTTCCCGGAAGGCACCCGCAGCGTGCCGGGGCAGCCGTTGCGGCTGCAGCGTGGCGCGGCCAACATCGCCGTGCGCGGGCGCCTGGACATCACCCCGGTGCGCATCACCTGCACCCCGCCGACGTTGACCAAGGGCCAGAAGTGGTATCGTGTACCCTCACGTCGTTTTCACGTTCAGCTGCAGATCGGCGAAGATATCCCGATCGCGCCGTTCCTGGCCGAAGATGACTCGCCAAGGGGGGATGCCCTGGCGGCCCGTCGCGTCACCGACCACCTCACTCGTTATTTCGACCTGTCTGGAGATCCGACCCGTGCAAGCACTTGAGCACGAGATCAAGGAATTGATCATTTCCTCGCTTTCACTGGAGGACATCACCCCGGAGGACATCGATCCGACCGCGCCTCTGTTCGTGGAAGGCCTCGGCCTGGACTCGATCGATGCACTGGAACTGGGCCTGGCGCTGCAGAAGAAGTACGGTGTCAGCCTCTCGGCCGACTCGGAAGAAACCCGTCGCCATTTCTCCAGCGTGCGCGCGCTCGGCGAGTTCGTCGCCGCCCGCCAGTCGTAAGGCGCCAGGAACTGCCATGACCAAGAATGAACTGTTCGAGCGCATCGTCCGCATCCTGACCGACAGCTTCGAGATCGAGCCGGCGCGGATCAGCCCGGAATCGCGCCTGTACGACGACCTGGACATCGACAGCATCGATGCCGTGGACCTGATCGTGCAGCTCAAGCCGCTGCTCGGCCGCAACCTGCAGCCTGAAGCGTTCAAGGCCGTGCGCACCGTGCAGGACATCGTTGATGTCGTGCATGGCCTGCTGCCCGGTCAGGCCGCTGCCTGACAGCAGCACGGACGCCGCGACCATGGCACGGGCACGCATGGTCGTGGTGGCAGCGATTTCGCTTGCCTATCCGGTGCTGGTCTACCTGGCGATGGGCCGCTTCGAGCCACGCTGGCTGTCGCTGCTGCTGTTCGCGCTGGCCCTGCTGCGCGCGCTGAGCACCCGCCAGCCCTTGTGGTGGGCCGCCRCCGCCGGCGCGGGCCTGCTGGCCGGGCTGGCCACCGTGCTCAACCAGGCCCTGCCGCTGAAGCTGTACCCGGCGCTGGTGAACGTGGTGATGTTGACGGTGTTCGCCACCAGCCTGCGCTTCGGTCCGCCGCTGGTGGAGCGCCTGGCGCGCCTGCAGGAGCCGGACCTGCCACCGTTCGCGGTGGTCTATACCCGCCGCGTCACCCAGGTGTGGTGCGGCTTTTTCGTTCTCAATGGTGGTCTCGCCCTGCTCACCGCGCTGTATGCGTCGGACCGGGTCTGGATGCTCTACAACGGATTGTTGGCGTACGTGATGATGGGATTGTTGTTCGGGGGCGAATGGCTGGTACGGCGTCGGGTCAAGGCAGCGCACGCGCATGGCTGACTGGATTGCCCTGGACCGGCTGCTGATCGCGGCGCAGCCCGGTCGTGACATCGGTATCTGCGATGGCACTGCCCTCGACCATGTCGCCTTCCGCCTGCGCGTACTGGCCTGGCATGACGCTTTCAGCGCTGCCGAAGGTCGTGACTGGGCGCTCTACTTCGATGACACCGTGGCCTTCGCTGCGGCGTTGTTCGGTGCCTGGCATGCCGGCAAGCGGGTGTTCCTGGCCGCCGACAACCTGCCCGCGACATTGCAGGCGCTGCAGCTGCAGGTGAGTGGCTTCGCAGGTGACCTGTCGGCGGATTACCAGCCGTTGCAGGCCACCAACAGCGCCGCCGCCGACGTGGTGCTGCTGCCGTTGGACGAGCGCGCCTGCGAACTGTGCGTGTTCACCTCCGGCAGCACCGGCCAACCCAGCGCGATCAGCAAGCGGCTGGACCAGCTGGCGCGCGAAGTCGATGCGCTGCAGGCCGCCTTCGGCGCCCAGCTCGACGGGGCCCAGGTGCATGGCACCGTGTCCCACCAGCATATCTACGGCCTGCTGTTCCGCGTGCTGTGGCCGCTGGCTGCCGGCCGTGCGATCCAGCCCCGGCGCTTCTTCCACGAAGACCTGGTGGGCGCGCTGGCCGGTACCGACACGGTGCTGGTGGCGACTCCGGCCCATCTCAAGCGCCTGCCCGAGCAGCTCGACTGGGCCAGCCTGCACGGCCGCCTGCGTGCGGTGTTCTCCTCCGGCGGCCCGCTGCCCGAGGACGCCGCGCGCCAGGTCCGCCAGTGGTTGGGCGTGGCGCCCACCGAGGTTTACGGCAGCAGTGAAACCGGTGGCATCGCCTGGCGCCGCTGGGACACCGATGCACCGCCGTGGCAGCCGTTGCCGGGCGTGCAGTGGCGGATCGAGGAGGACTGCCTGGCGGTGGCCTCGCCGCACCTGGAGACGTTGGACTGGTGGCGCACCCAGGATCGCGTGGAAGCATTGGCCGATGGCCGTTTCCGCCTGCTGGGCCGTGCCGACCGCATCGTCAAGATCGAAGAACGCCGCGTTTCGCTGGATGCACTGGAGCGCGCACTGCGCGAGGATCCAGAAGTCGAGGACGTGCGCGTGCTGGTGCTGCAGGGCCAGCGCGAGCAGCTTGCGGCCGTGGTGGTGCCGGCCGATCCGGCGTTGGCACGTGCCGGTGACGGCGCACGGCGTGCGCTGGGACAGCGGCTCGGTGCGCGGTTGGCGCAGGGCCACGATGCGGTCACCCGGCCGCGGCGCTGGCGCCTGGTCGCATCGCTGCCGATCAATGCCCAGGGCAAGGTCACCCAGGCCGCACTGGTGGCGTTGTTCCAGCCGATGATGCCGGTGCCGGTCTGGGACTGTCGCGACGAGGCGGCGGCCACCCTGCGGATGACGCTGGACCCCGCGCTGCGCGCGTTCCAGGGCCACTTCCCGCAGGCGGCGATCCTGCCCGGCGTCGCCCAGCTGGACTGGGCAGTTCGCTTCGGCCGCCAGGCCTTCGTGTTGCCGGTTGGTTTCCAGCGCATGGATGCAGTGAAGTTCCAGCGCGTGGCCCGCCCCGGCGACGAGCTGACCCTGCACCTGGACTGGGACACCGGGCGCGGCGTGCTGACGTTCCGCTACACCTCGGTGCATGGCGTGCACGCCAGCGGCAGGGTGGTGTTCGCCGATGCGCATTGAGCCGGCCACCGCTGGCGGCGCGTTCGCGCCGCTGGTGGTCATTCCCGTGTACGACCACGAACGCGCCATCGGCGCGGTCGTCGATGGCGTGCAGGCTGCGGGCCTGCCCTGCCTGCTGGTCGACGATGGCTCGCAGCCGTCCTGCGCGCTGGTGCTGCGGGAACTGGCACAGCGAGCGGGTGTCGACCTGCTGCGGCTGGACGTGAACCAGGGCAAGGGCGGTGCGATGCTGGCTGGTTTCGCCGAAGCGCAGCGTCGCGGGTATACCCATGTGCTGCAGATCGATGCCGACGGCCAGCACGACACCGGCGACCTGCCGCGCTTCATCGACGCCGCCCGCGCGCGGCCGGACGCCGTGATCTGCGGTATTCCCGCCTACGATGCCAGTGTGCCGAAGGCGCGCCTGTATGGTCGCTACGCCACCCACATCTGGGTGTGGATCAACACGCTGTCGCTGCACCTGCGCGACACCATGTGTGGATTCCGGGTGTATCCGCTGCCGCCGGTGCTGCGCCTGGTCGGCGAGGAAACCATCGGCCGGCGCATGGATTTCGACACCGAAGTGATGGTGCGCCTGTACTGGCGACAGGTACCGGTCGACCACCTGGCTACGCGGGTGACCTATCCCGCCGACGGCGTTTCGCATTTCGATGTGTGGCGCGACAACGTGCGCATCAGCCGCATGCATACCCGGCTGTTCTTCGGCATGCTCTGGCGCGCGCCGCGCCTGCTGTGGCGCCGCCTGCAGGGGCAGGGCTGAGATGAGCCACGCGCACGACGCCCCGCACTGGGCCGACATCGGCGAGTCCACGTCGGTGGCCGGCGTGCTGTTCCTGTGCTGGGTGCACCGCTGGTTCGGGCGCTGGCCGTTCCACCTCTGCGTGTGGCCGGTCGTGGCCTGCCACTGGCTGGGCAACCGCGTTGGTCGCCAGGCCTCGATGCAGTACCTGCAGCGGCTGCAGGCCCATGCCGGTGCGCTGGGCCATGCGCCCACCCGGCGCGACAGCCTGCGCCACTTCTTCAGCTTCGCCGACACGATGCTGGACAAGATTCTCGGCCTCGGCGGCCGCTATCCGCCCGAGCGCATCCGCCTGCAGCGTGACCTGGTGCTGGGCAGGATTGCGCGCCGCGAAGGCGGCCTGATCCTGACCGCACACATCGGCTGCCTGGAACTGTGCCAGGTGCTGGCCGAGCAGGTGCCGGGCTTCCGCATCACCGTGCTGGTGCATACCGCGCACGCGCAGCGCTTCAACCGGCTGCTGCAACGGCTGGACCCGCTGGCCGCGGTGGAGCTGGTGCAGGTTACCGAGATGGGCCCGGCCACGGCGATGATGCTGGCCGACAAGGTCGCCTCGGGTGGCTTCGTCGCCATCGTTGGCGACCGCGTGCCGGTGCAGGGCGGGCGCAGCGTGACGGCTGATTTCCTCGGCCACCGCGCGCCGTTCCCGATCGGCGCCTACGTGCTGGCGGCCGCGCTCGGCTGCCCGGTCTACACGATGTCGTGCCTGCACCAGGGCGACGGCTATCGAGTGGCATTCGAACAGTTCGCCGACCGCGTGGTGCTGCCGCGCGGTTCACGCGATGCCGCACTGGCCGAACAGGCGCAGCGCTTCGCGCGCTGGCTGGAACTCCAGGTCATCCAGTCCCCGCTGGACTGGTTCAATTTCTTCCCCTTCTGGGATCAGGCTCCTCATGACGATTGACGCCGTACCCGTGTGCCGTTTCGGCGATGCACCGCTGACCATCGAAGACGTGGTCGCCCTGGCCCAGCGCAAGTGCGAGGCCGCGCTGAGCGATGTGCCTGCGTTCCGCGCACATATCCAGCGTGGTGCCGACTTCCTCGACCGCCTGCTGCGCGAGGATGGCGTCATCTATGGCGTGACCACCGGCTACGGTGATTCGTGCACGGTGAACATTCCGCCGGCACTGGTCGCCGAGCTGCCGCACCACCTGTACACCTACCATGGCTGCGGCCTGGGCCGTTACCTGGACCCGGCCGAGACCCGCGCCGTGCTGGCCGCGCGCCTGGCCTCGCTGGTGCGCGGCATGTCCGGCGTCAGCGTGCCGTTGCTGGAAGGCCTGGCCACGCTGCTGCAGCACGACGTGCTGCCGTTGATTCCGGCCGAAGGCTCGGTGGGCGCCAGTGGCGACCTGACCCCGCTGTCGTACGTGGCGGCCGTGCTGTGCGGCGAACGCGAGGTGCTGCACGACGGCCGCGTACAGCCGGCTGCCGACGTGCTGGCGAAGATCGGCATGACGCCGCTGAAGCTGCGGCCGAAGGAAGGCCTGGCGATCATGAACGGCACGGCGGTGATGACCGGCCTGGCCTGCCTGGCCTGGCAGCGCGCCGATTACCTGGCACGCATGGCCACGCGCCTGACCGCGTTCAACGTGCTGTCCAGCGATGGCAACGCGCACCATTTCGATGAAACCCTGTTCGCCGCCAAGCCGCACCCGGGGCAGTCGCGCATTGCCGCACGCCTGCGCAGCGACCTGCACAGCGAGCGCCCGCCGCGCAACGAGCAGCGCCTGCAGGACCGCTACTCGCTGCGCTGCGCGCCGCACGTGATCGGCGTGCTGGAAGACACCCTGCCGTTCCTGCGACAGCTGATCGAAACCGAACTGAACAGCGCCAACGACAACCCGCTGATCGACGCCGACGGCGAGCGCATCCTGCACGGTGGCCACTTCTACGGCGGGCACATCGCGCTGGCGATGGACACGCTGAAGAATACGGTTGCCAACATCGCCGACCTGCTCGACCGGCAGCTGGCGCTGGTGGTCGACGCCCGCTACAACCACGGCCTGCCGGCCAACCTGTCGGCGGCCACCGGCCCGCGCGCGGCGATCAACCATGGCCTGAAGGCGCTGCAGATCAGCGTTTCGGCGTGGACGGCCGAGGCCCTGAAGCAGACCATGCCGGCCTCGGTGTTCTCGCGGTCCACCGAATGCCACAACCAGGACAARGTSAGCATGGGCACCATCGCCGCGCGCGACTGCCTGCGCGTGATCGAGCTGACTGAGCAGGTGGTGGCGGCCATGCTGATCGCTGCCCGCCAGGGCCTGGCGCTGCGCGAACGGGTTGGCATGAACGCGCAGCTGCATGGCAGTCTGGCCGACATGTACGCCGACCTGGGGCAGCGCATCGCCCTGGTCGAAGAAGACCGCGCGCTGGATCGCGAACTGCGGGAACTGCTGGTGGAGATCCGCGCGCAACGCTGGGAGCTGTATGTCGGTGAATGAAGGCAACGAACTGGTCGGTGAGGTCGAGCTGGCCCCCGCTTTCCATGACTGCGATCCGATGAACGTGGTCTGGCATGGCAACTACTTCAAGTACTTCGAGATCGCGCGCTGCGCGTTGCTGAAGCGCTACGACTACGACTATCCGCAGATGCTCGAATCGGGCTACCTGTGGCCGGTGGTCGACGCGCGGGTGAAGTACGTGCGGCCGCTGCTGTTCGGCCAGGCGCTGCGCGTGCGCTCGCGCATCGTCGAGTGGGAGAACCGGCTGAAGATCGAATACGAGATCCTCGATGCGGAAAGCGGCCAGGTGCTGACCCGCGCAATGACCATCCAGGTCGCGGTCGACGCGGCCAGCAAGGAAATGCTGTATCAGTGCCCGCCGGTGCTGTGGCAGCGTCTTGGAGTGCCTGCCCCGTGAACCGATCCCTTCGTCTTCCGCGCGTGCTGCTGTGCGCGCTGCTGCTGGTGGCCGCACCGCTGGTGCAGGCGGCCGATGCCGCCGTCGATGCCATCACCCAGGCCGTCGCCCGACCGGACGTGCTGCGCGGGCAGTTCACCCAGGAAAAGCAGGTCAGCGGTTTCAAGAACCCGCTGCGTTCGCAGGGCCAGTTCGTGGTCGCGCGCAAGCACGGCGTGATCTGGTCCACGCTCAAGCCGTTCCCGTCGGAGGTGGTGGTCACTGCCGACCGAATCCTCAGCCGCCAGCGCGATGGCAGCACCCGCGTCGAACTGGACGCGCGCCAGCAGCCGGCGATGCGCTCGGTCAACGCGATCATGTTCGCGTTGATGAGCGGTGACGTGCAGGCACTGTCCAGCCAGTTCAACGTCGAGGCCACCCGTGAAGGGCAGGGCTGGCGCCTGAAGCTGACGCCGAAGTCGGCGATGCTGGCCAAGGCCTTCCAGTCGCTGACGTTGCAGGGCGACCGTTACGTGCGCCAGGTCGAGATCATCGAAGCCAACCAGGATCGCACCCGCATCCAGTTCACTGCGCTGAGCGAAGCGCCGGCCACGTTGAACGCCGACGAGGCGCGCCGCTTTGAGTGACAGCGCCGCACCGGATCGCCTGCGCCGCTGGTGGCACTGGCTGGGCATCGCCTGGCTGCTGCTGCTGCTGGTGCTGGGTGCGCAGCAGTGGCGACTGTGGAGCCAGGAGTCGCGGATCGACACCGACATCCTCGCCCTGCTGCCGCAGGACGCGCACGACCGCCTGCTTAGCGACGTCACCCGGCGCATCGCCGATGGCAGCTCGCGGCAGGTGGTGGTGCTGCTCGGCAGTACCGACGGTGCCGCTGCCAAGCGCGCGCAGGCCGCGTTCGCCGCGGCGATGGCCAGTGATGCCGACAGCGCGCTGCTGGTGCCCAGTGGTTCGATCGAAGGCTGGTTCGATGAGGCGCGTGCGTTCTACGCACCGTACCGCGATCGCTTGCTGACCCCGGCCCAGCGCGAGCAGTTGCAGCAGGCCGAACCCGGTGCGTTGGCCGAACAGGCACTCGGCGCGCTGTACGGCCCGATGGGCGCGCCGCGGTTGACCGAGTGGCGGCAGGATCCGCTGTCGCTGTGGCCGCAGTGGTGGCAGCAGCAGGCCCAGGGCTCCGGCCTGCGCCTGGGCGATGACGGCCTGCTCGAGGCCGAAGGCAAGCACTGGGCGGCGCTGCAGTTCGATACGCCGGGCTCGGCCTTCAGGCTCGATGGCGAGCGTCATCTCGATGGCCTGCTCGAACGCGCCGGACAGGCGGCCAAGGCCGCTGCGCCGGATCTGGAGATCCTGCATGCCGGCGTGCCGTTGCATGCCGAAGCGGCTGCCGTGCAGGCCAACCAGGAGATCAACACCATCGGCTGGGGCTCGCTGGCGGCGGTGCTGCTGCTGGTGTGGCTGGCGTTCCGCTCGCTGCGGCCGATCCTGCTGGTTGCCGCCTCACTGCTGATCGGTTGTGGCGTGGCGCTGGCGGTGACCGTGCTGGTGTTCGACAAGGTGCATGTGCTGACCCTGGTGTTCGGTGCCTCGCTGGTTGGCGTGGCCGAGGACTACGGCATCCACTGGTTCGCTTCGCGCCAGGCCGAACCGGCTGACCGTCGCTGGAAGCTGCTGCGGCATCTGCTGCCGGGACTRTGGCTGGCGCTGCTGACCAGTGCGCTGGCGTACCTGGCGCTGGGCCTGGCGCCGTTCCCCGGCCTGCGGCAGATGGCGCTGTTCTCGGTGGTGGGGCTGGCCGCTGCCTTCCTCACGGTGATCTTCTGGTTCCCGTGGCTGGACGGTGGCGAGATCCGTACCACCCGCTTCGCGCAGTGGCTGGGCAACACGCTGGAGCGTTTCCCGCGCCTGCACGGGCGTCGCCCGGTGGCGATCTTCCTCGGCGTGGCCGCACTGGTGTCGGTCATCGGCATCGCCCGCCTGCAGAGCAACGACGACCTGCGCAGCCTGCAGTCCTCGCCGCCGGCACTGATGGCCCAGCAGATCCGCCTCAGCCAGTTGCTGGGCATGCCCAGCCCGGCGCAGTTCTACCTGGTGCAGGGCAGCGATGCCGCACAACTGCTGCAGCGCGAAGAAGCGCTGACCACGCGCCTGCGTGAACTGACCCACGACAAGCGCATCGGCGGTTACCGCGCAATCAGTGACTGGTTGCCATCGCCCGCACGGCAGCAGGCCGATGCGGCGTTGACCGCCAGGGTGGAACCCGGCGTGCTGGCCGCGGTGGGCGAAGCGGTGGGCGAGCCCCTGCAGCGCCCCGCATTCGCAGCGGCGCCGCTGAGCGCCGAGGCCTTCCTCGCCTCGCCGGCGTCGCAGCCGTTCCGCCACCTGTGGGTCGGCAACGTGGGCGGGCAGATGATCAGCGTGGTGATGGTCGATGACCTGTCGCGTGCCGATGCACTGGCCACCCTGCGCGGTGCTGCCGAAGGCCTGGACGGCGTGCGCTGGGTCGACCGTACGGCCGATTTCTCGCAGCTGCTGGGCCAYTACCGCAAGCTGATGGGCGGCCTGCTGCTGGTCGGCATCGTGCTGGTGTTCGGCGCCCTGTGGCTGCGCTACCGGCGCCAGGCCTGGCGCGTATTCGCACCGACCCTGGTGGCCGGCGCGCTCACCCTCGGATTGCTCGGCCTGTTCGGCCAGCCGCTGCAGCTGTTCAACGTGCTGGCGCTGATGCTGCTGCTGGGCATGGGCATCGACTACGGCATCTTCCTGATCGAGCACCGCGGCGATGCCAGCGCCTGGCTGGCGGTATGCGTGGGTGCGGCCAGCACCTGGCTGTCGTTCGGACTGCTGGGTCTTTCGCAGACGCCGGCGCTGCGTGCGTTCGGGCTCACCCTGCTGTTCGGCATCGGCCTGGTGTGGCTGATCTCGCCGCTGTTCCGGCCGACACCGCATGACGCTCCGCCGGCCTGACCGGGCACGCTTCATTCCGATTCCTCCGCTTTTCCACCTGATCGAGCAACAAGGACGCACCGATGACTACTGCTGTGGATGCCGCTGATTCTTCCCGCCACGAAGACGTGGAACGTACCGAGATCCTGATCATCGGCGCCGGCCCGGCTGGCTCGGTGGCCGCGGCGATGCTGCGCCAGCAGGGCCGCAGGGTGCTGATGCTGGAGCGCCAGCAGTTCCCGCGCTTCTCCATCGGCGAGAGCCTGCTGCCGCAGAGCATGGAATACATCGAAGCGGCGGGCCTGCTGCAGGACGTGGTCGAGGCAGGCTTCCAGTACAAGAACGGCGCGGCCTTCGTGCACGGAAAAGCGCGCACCGCGTTCGACTTCAGGAAGAAGTTCTCCCCGGGCTGGGGCACCACCTACCAGGTGCAGCGCGCCGACTTCGACAACGTGCTGGCGCGTGGCGCCGAGCGCATGGGCGCGACCCTGCGCTTCGGTGACGAAGTGCTGTCCGTCGAGCCGGGCGAGCAGCCGCTGGTGAGCGTGCGCCGCCCCGATGGCAGCGAGTACCGCATCGAAGCCGATTTCATCCTCGACGCCTCTGGCTTCGCGCGCCTGCTGCCACGCCTGCTGGACCTGGAATCACCGTCCAACTTCCCGGTGCGCGGCGCGATCTTCTGCCACGTACGCGACAACATCCCGGCCGAAGCGGAATTCGACCGCAACAAGATCCTGATCACCACCCATCCCGAGCACATCGACGTCTGGTACTGGACGATTCCGTTCTCCAACGGCTGCTGCTCGCTGGGCGTGGTCGCCGAGCCATCGTTCTTCGAGCGCTACGAAGGCGACGACCTGCAGAAGCTGCAGGCCATCGTCGGCGAGGATCCGAACCTGACCTCGCTGCTGGCCAATGCCGAATGGGCGGTGCTGCCGGTGCGCCGCATCACCGGCTATTCGGCCAATGTCAGCTCGCTGTGGGGCCCGGGTTATGCGCTGCTGGGCAACGCCGGTGAGTTCCTCGACCCGGTGTTCTCCTCCGGCGTCACCATCGCGTTCAAGTCGGCGCAGCTGGCCAGCGAATGCCTGAAGCGCCGTTACGCGGGCGAGACCGTGGACTGGGAAAGCGAATTCTCGATTCCGCTGCGCGCCGGTGTGAAAACCTTCCGCCGCTTCGTCGAAAGCTGGTACCAGGGCGGCTTCCAGAAGATCATCTACCACCCCGACCAGCAGCCGCAGGTACGCGACATGATCAGCTCCATCCTGGCCGGCTACGCCTGGGACACCAACAATCCGTATGTGGCCGACGACAGTGGCCGTCGCATGCGCGTGCTGGAGGAACTGTGCAGCGCCTGATCGTCCGCCTCTCCGCGGTCCTGCTGTGCCTGCTGCTGGCCGCCTGTGCCAGCCGCATGCCGCGGCCGCTGGTCGACCTGCCGCCGCTGCGGCTGGCACCGTCCAGCCTGCCGGCGCCGTTGGCCCTGCAGCAGCAACTGCACTTCCGCTTCGGCAGCCACGAGCGTGATCTGGATGCGCTGCTGGAAGCCGACGCGCAGCAGGTGCGGCTGGCCGTGCAGGCGATGGGCCAGACCGGCGTGCGCCTGCAGTGGGACGGCCAGCAGCTGACCCAGCAGCGTGCACCGTGGCTGCCGCCACAGGTACGTGCCGAACGCGTACTGGATGACCTGCAGTTCGCGCTCTGGCCGACGGACGCCATTGCCGCCGCGCTGCCGGCCGGCTGGCAGGTGAGCGACGACGGCCGCCAGCGCAGCCTGTCCCGCGACGGCACCGTGTGGCTGCAGCTGCAGCGCCTGGGCGATGGCAGCGTGCAGCTGGACAACCGCGCCGAGGGCTACACCCTGCGCATCGAATCGATCGACATGGCCGGCCAGGAATGAAGAGCGCTCCCATTTTCCTGAACGACCTCGGCGTGGTCTGCGCGTTGGGCGAGGGCCGCGCCGCGGTGGCTGCTGCGCTGTTTGCCGATGCGCCCGGCGGCCTGAGCGACAACGCCAGCCTGCTGCCAGGTCGCACGCTCGCGCTGGGCGAAGTGCACAGCCCGCTGCCGACGCTGGAGGAACTGCCGGTGTCCCTGCGTGGCCGCAACAATGCTCTGCTGGACGTGGCACTGGCGCAGATCGCGCCGGCTGTTGCCGATGCCATCAACCGTTACGGTGCCGAGCGTGTGGCGGTGGTGCTGGGCACCAGCACCTCGGGCATCGGTGAATCCGAACAGGCGCTGCGTACCCGCGCCGAGCACGGCCATTGGCCCGAAGGCTTCGACTACGCACAGCAGGAAATGGGCACCGCCGCGCAGTTCGTGCGTGAGCGCAGCGGTGCGCTGGGCCCGGCCTGGACGCTGTCCACGGCCTGTTCGTCCAGCGCCAAGGCGTTGATGTCGGCCGCGCGCATGCTGCGCTCGGGCATCGTCGATGCGGTCATCGCTGGTGGTGCCGATTCCCTGTGCCGGTTCACCGTCGCCGGGTTCAGCGCGCTGGAATCGGTCTCCGCAGTGCGCTGCAATCCGTTCTCGCAGCATCGCTGCGGGATCAACATCGGCGAGGGCGCCGCGCTGTTCCTGCTGACCCGCGATGCAGGCCCGGTCAGCCTGGCGGGGTGGGGTGAGTCGGCCGACGCGCACCATATGTCGGCGCCGGACCCGCAGGGTCTGGGTGCCATCGATGCCCTGCAGCAGGCGTTGCAGCGTGCTGGCTGGGCACCTTCGGAAGTGGATTACGTGAACCTGCATGGCACCGCGACAGGCCACAACGACGCCATGGAAAGCCACGCCGTGGCGCAGGTGCTGGGCACCGCCGTGCCGGCCAGCTCGACCAAGCCACTGACCGGCCACACGCTGGGTGCGTCCGGTGCGATCGAAGCGGCGCTGTGCTGGATCCTGCTGGCCGAGAATCCGCAGCAGCAGCTGCCGCCGCACTGGTGGGACGGCGTGGCCGATCCGGCGCTGCCGGCGTTGCCGCTGGTAGCCCCGGCGACCTTCCTGCAGCAGCTGCCGCGGCGGGTGCTGAGCAATTCGTTCGCCTTCGGCGGCAGCAATGCCGTGCTGGCACTGGAGCGCCGATGAACATGCCGCTGTATGCCATCGAAGAGGTGGTGCCGCACCGCCAGGACATGTGCCTGCTGGACCGCATCCTGCGCTGGGACCAGGACGGCATCGAGGCGGAACTGGTGGTGCCCGAGGCCGGCCTGTTCATCGAAGACGGTGCGGTCCCGGCATGGGTCGGCATCGAATACATGGCCCAGGCCATCGCTGCCTGGGCCGGCTGCCGCGCACGCACGGCCGGCAACCCGCCGCAGCTGGGCTTCCTGCTTGGCAGCCGGCGCTATACCAGCACGCGCAGCAGTTTCCCCAGTGGCACCCGCCTGCAGGTACAGGCGCGTTGCGAGCTGTTGGGCGACAATGGATTAGGGATGTTCGCCTGCCGCATCCTGGCAGGCGAAGAAGAATGGGCGGTTGCCAACGTGTCGGTGTTCGAACCGGCCGACTCGATGGCCTATCTGGAGAGTGGACAGGCATGACAGGGAATCCAAGCGTGCTGGTGACCGGCGCGAGCCGGGGCATCGGCCGGGCCATTGCGCTGCGTATCGCGCGCGATGGCTTCGACGTGGTGGTGCATTGCCGCAGCCGTGTGGAAGAAGCACAGGCGGTGGCCGACGAGATCCAGGCGCTGGGCCGGCAGGCGCGCGTGCTGGCCTTCGACGTGGCCGACCGTGCTGCCGCGCGTGCTGCGCTGGAGGCTGACGTGGAGGCACATGGCGCCTATTACGGCGTGGTGTGCAATGCCGGCATCGCCCGTGACGGCGCGTTCCCGGCATTGTCCGAGGACGACTGGGACCAGGTGATCCACACCAACCTGGACGGTTTCTACAACGTGCTGCATCCGCTGATCATGCCGATGGTGCGGCGGCGCAAGCCGGGCCGCATCGTCACCCTGTCCTCGGTGTCCGGCGTGGCCGGCAACCGTGGCCAGGTCAATTACAGTGCGGCCAAGGCCGGCATCATCGGTGCCAGCAAGGCATTGGCGCTGGAACTGGCCAGCCGCCAGATCACCGTCAACTGCGTGGCCCCGGGCCTGATCGAGACCGACATGCTCAACGAAGAAGTGGTCGAACACGCATTGAAGCTGATCCCGGCCGGCCGCGTCGGCCGTCCCGAGGAAGTGGCGGCCACGGTCGCGTTCCTGCTGTCCGAGCCGGCCGGCTACATCACCCGCCAGGTGATCTCGGTCAACGGAGGGATGATCTGATGGCCGCCGATCGTCGCGTGGTGGTCACCGGTGCTGCCGCCATCAGTCCGCTCGGCCACGACTGGCCGACCATCCAGGCCCATCTGCGCAGCTGCCGCAATGCGGTGCGTTCGATGCCGGAATGGGATGTGTATGCGGGCCTGAACACCAAGCTTGCCGCGCCGGCGCAGGACTACGAGCTGCCGCCGAACTACAACCGCAAGACCACCCGCTCGATGGGCAAGGTGGCGATCATGTCGGTGCGCGCCACCGAGGTCGCCCTGCGTGAGGCGGGCCTGTTCGAGCACCCGGTGCTGCGCAGTGGCCGTACCGGCGTGGCCTATGGCTCGTCGTCGGGCAGCCACGAAGCCACCGGCGAATTCGGCCGCATGCTGCATGAGTTCACCACCGACGGCATCAGCGCCACCACCTACCTGAAGATGATGAGCCACACCGCGCCGGTCAACATCGGTGTGTTCTTCGGCTTGTCCGGGCGTGTCTACACCACTTCCAGCGCCTGTACGTCGGGCAGCCAGGGCGTGGGCGCCGGCTATGAAGCGATCCGCAGCGGCAAGCAGACGGTAATGGTGGCCGGTGGGGCCGAACAGCTCGACGCCACGGCTGCGGCGGTGTTCGACACCCTGTTTGCCACCAGCACGCGCAACGACGCACCGCACACCACCCCGCGTCCGTTCGATGCCGGCCGCGATGGCCTGGTGCTGGGCGAGGGCGCCTGCACGCTGATCCTGGAGGATCTGGAACACGCGCAGGCACGCGGCGCGACCATCCTCGCCGAGATCGTCGGTTACGGCACCAACAGCGACGGCCAGCACGTCACCCAGCCCAGCGCCGATACCATGGCCCAGGCCATGCGCCTGGCGCTGGAAGACGCCGGTCTGCAGCCGGTGCAGATCGACTACGTGAACGCCCATGGCACCGCCACCGACCACGGCRACATCGCCGAGACCCAGGCCACCGCCCAGGTGTTCGGCAGCCGCGTGCCGATCAGCTCGTTGAAGAGCTACGTCGGCCACATGCTGGGCGGTTGCGGCGCGTTCGAAGCCTGGATGAGCATCGAGATGATGCGCGCCGGCTGGTTCGCGCCCACCCTGAACCTGGTCGAGGTGGACCCGCGTTGCGGCCAGCTCGACTTCATCACCGGGCAAGGCCGCGAGCTGCAGGCCGAGTACGTGATGAGCAACAACTTCGCCTTCGGCGGCATCAACACCTCGCTGGTGTTCCGCCGCTGGAGCGCGTGACCCCGCCGTACCCGCACCCCAACAAGGAGACGTTCCGATGCGCCGCACCCTGCTGATCGCCACTGCCACCGCGCTGCTGGCCCTGACTTCCACCGCTTCGGCGCGCGATACCCGCGTCGAACAGTCCCTGCGCGAGCTGATCAGTTCGCAGGCCGCCAAAGATGCCGGCATCGACGGCAGCGTGCGCTTCTACCTGGCCGGCCAGCCGGTCAGCGTGCAGCAGCGCCTGGGCGAGGACGTGACCAACAAGAAGACCAACGCCGCCAACAAGAGCGACGTCGAGGCCTGCAACTGGGTCGCGCTGTCGGCACTGCTGGCCCTGCAGGACGGTGCCAAGTCGCGCGGCGCCAATGCCGTGGTCGACATCGTCAGCTACTACAAGAAGAACGAGTTCAAGAGCGCGACCAACTACGAGTGCTGGGCCGGCACCTTCGTCGCCGGCGTGGCCCTGAAGGGCACCTACGCCAAGGTCAAGTAAGCGCTGCCGACCGGTGGCGCAGCCTGAACGGCGCCGCCACATTGCTGAACCTCAACGGGGAAACGCCGTCGATCGCGCCGCCATCGTCGCGTGACGGCTTTCCCCGGTGTCGGCTTTCCGACACAATCACGGCTCTTCCCGGGTTATCGTCCCGTGGACATGCACGCCTACGTCTATAAAAGCCAACTCAAGCCGGACACCTACGTCTATCTCGCCCGACGCGATGACTTCAGCGCTTTGCCTGCGCCGCTGTCGGCGTCGTTGGGTTCGCTCGTCTTCGTGCTGGACGTGACCCTGGACGCGGAGCGCCGGCTGGCCCAGGCCGACCCGGCCAAGGTGCGCAGCGAACTGACCGAGCGCGGGTTCTACCTGCAGGTGCCGCCGTCGGTGAGCAGCATGATGCTGCGCCACTATGACTGAGCTTTCCCGATCCCGCGCCCTGTCGCTGGCCTTCACCCTGGGTGCCTTGCTGGCACTGGGTTCGGCGCTGGGCGGCCTGCCCGGTGCGGTGCTGGCCGCACTGGCACAACCGGCGTTCGCATTGGGAATCTCGTGGTGGCGGCGCAGCCGTGCGCTGCTGCCGCCGAAGGTGATCGTCCGCCAGGACCTGCCGGCGCTGCTGGCACTGTGGATCGCCGCGCCGTTGCTGCTGGCCCTGTTGCTGGCCTGGCCGCTGGCCGCGCTGCGCGACAGCGGCAGCCTGGCTGCGGTGCTGGGCCTGAGCGTGCTGGTCAGCGCTGGCCTGCTGGCGGCTTGGCGCACCTGGCCGCTGTGGAATGATGTCGAGCGCCTCGACGGTGGCCTGGCCCAGCATTGGCAGGCGCTGGCCGGCCGCGACCTCAGCGCCTGGCGTGGCCTTGGCGTGGCCGCACTGGTGATGGCCCTGGCCGCACTGGTGGTACTGCCGACCTGGCCGGGCCTGCTGCCGGAAAGCGCGCGTTGGCCGTCGGCACTGGCGGTGCTGCTGCTGTCGCCGCTGCTCCACCTGCTGCTGCAGCGCATCGCACCGGCGCCGCTGGTCTCGCTGCGCGGCCCGGTTGGCGCTGAACTGCCGGTCGATCGCGAAACGCTGTTCAGCACTGCGGTGGACACCACACCGCTGGAAGCATTGGCGCCGCAGGAGCTGACCCCGGCCCTGTACGAAGCCGCACGCCACGGCCGCATCGACCGCGCGCTGCAGTTGCTGCAGGCCGGCGCCGATCCGCACTCATTGCCTGACCCCAACTGGCGCGACCAGCGCAGCCTGGCTGTACTGGCCGCGGTATTGCCGGACCTGCGCCTGCTGCGCGAGCTGATCGGCCGCGGCGTCGATGTGAACGCGCCGCACCGTGGCATGACCCCGCTGCTGGCCGCGACCCGCGACAGCTGGCATGGGCGTCCGGAAGCGGTGATGACCCTGCTGGCCAACGGTGCCGATTCGCGCGCCACCGACAGCGAGGGCAACACGCCCCTGCACCACGCCGCGCGCAGTTCCGACCCGGGCGTGGCCGCGCTGCTGCGCGATGCGGCGGCTGAAGTGGACGCACTGAACCGTGATGGCTGGTCACCGCTGGCGGTGGCCTGCCAGGTCGGCAACTGGCGCCTGGCGCGCTTCCTGCTGGAGCGCGGCGCGCGCAGCGAACCGGCTGACGGCACCCCGGTGCTGCTGGCCGCGGCCGCCACCGAGGACGACGATCCGGCCGGCGTGCAGCTGCTGCTCAAGCACAAGGCACGTGCCGACGCGCGCGACCGCCAGCGCCGCAGCGCGCTGCATGAAGCCGCACTGGCCGGCCACGTGGACATCATCGGCGTGCTGCTGGCCGCCGGTGCCAACCTGGAAGCGCGCGATGCGCTGGGCCGCACCCCGTGGCTGGAAGCCGCACGCGCCGGCCGCGCTGCCGTGGTCGAGCACCTGCTGCCGCACAAACCAGACTTGGTTGCGGTCGACACCGATGGCCGCAACGCGGTGCTGCTGGCCACGATGGCCGAGGACGTTTCGCCGTTGTTGATCAAGCGCCTGCTGGAACTGGGGATCGCCGCCGACGGCAGCGATCCGGCCGGCCGGCGCGCGGTGGACTATGCCGCCGAAGCCGGTCGCTGGGCGATCGTGGCCCTGCTGGACCCGTCCTACCCGCTGCCCGCCGCGGTCAGCGATGGCCTGGCCGAGCGCGGTGAGACGGCCAGCGCCAGCGGCCTGTTGCCCGACCGCCCGCCGTTGACCCTGCTGCGCGAGGCGCTGGGGTTCGGCAATACCGATGGCATGGCCGCACTGGCCAGGCTGTGCCAGCCCGAAGAACTGGGTGGCCTGCTGCTCGATCCGGAGCTGGCGCTGGAGCCGCGTGCGGTCGACTGGCTGCTCGCCCATGGTGCCGATCCGTACGTGCGCGACGCCTGCGCAGATACGCCGATGTTCGCGCTGCTTTCGCGTGGCATCGATGCCGTGCCAGCCCTGCAGGTGATGCTGCAGCACGGCCTGTCGCCGGCCGGGCGCGGTGGCCTGGCGCGTTTCCTGGCCGCCTGTGCGCAGCACGACCAGGCGGCGCGTGGCCTTGAGCAGCTGGCGCTGGAACTGCTGGAGCGGGGCGCCGATCCGTTTGCCGCCTCGCCAGCCGGTGATCCGCCGTTGTCGCTGGCGGTGCGCCTGGGCTGGCTGCGCCTGCAGCAGGCCCTGCTCACCACCGGCGTGGACCGCGAAGCACGCGACAGCCATGGCATGACCGCGCTGCATCTGGCCACCGCACTGGCCCGCGAAAGCGCCTTGAAGCTGTTGGTGCAGCACGGCGCCTCGCCGGAAGCGCGTGCTGCCGATGGGCAGACACCGCTGGGCGTGGCGTTGTCGATCGGTCGTCGTGATCTGGCTGATTGGCTGGACTGGCGCGTCTGGCCGCTGCCGCGCCGGACCCTGCGCGAAGGCGATCTGCCGGCCGCCGCGATGGCCGGTGATGTCGACGCCGTGCGTCGTTTGAATGATCTGGGCTTTGCCGTCGACGCCGTCGATGCGCAGGGCTGCACCGCACTGCTGCGTGCTGCCGGCGGTGGCCACCTGGCCGTGGTCGACCTGCTGCTGGCGCGCGGCGCTGATCCGCAGCATGCCGCTGCCAGTGGTGCCACGCCGTTGTCGGCGGCGGTCAGCATGCGCCAGGTCGAGATCGTCTCGGCCCTGCTCGACGCCGGTGCGCAGCTCGAACACCGCCTGCCGGGCGGGGTCACCGTGCTGATGCTGGCCTCGGCGCTGGGGCTGCCGGACATCGTGGCGCGCCTGCTCACCGCCGGTGCCGATGTGCACGCCGGCGATGCCCAGCAGCTGGCGCCGCTGCACTGCGCGGCACTGTATGGCTTCAGTGCGCGCGACCGTTCGCGCCTGCTGGCGCTGCTCGATACCCTGCTGCTGGCTGGTGCAGAGCCGGACCAGGCCGCCGCCGGTGCGGTCACGCCGTTGCTGCTGCTGCTGGGCGCGCGCGCCGAACCGGGCACTGCCTGCGACGAGCAGGTGGTGATGGCCGCCGTCGAGCGCCTGCTGGATGAAGACGTCAGCCTGGACGTGCGCGATCCGCGCGGCTTCGGCCCGCTGCACTTGGCCGCCCTGCACGGGTTGCCGCTGCTGGTGCAGCGCCTGCTGCGCGCCGGTGCCGACCCGGAAGCGCGTGATGGCTTGAACCGCAGCCCGCGCGAGATCGCGGTGATGCGCGGCTTCATCGACGTCGCCGCCGAGTTCGAGCCGCGCGTGCCGGGYGTMTCGTCGATGGCCAGGTTCCTGCGCGACAACGGCTGACCCCAAGGCGCGGTAGTGCCGGCCGCTGGCCGGCAGCTTCGCAATCCTGGCGAGGTKCATGAGGTTGC
>NZ_JBFTOJ010000020.1:0-51527 GCF_056397905.1 Stenotrophomonas sp. 05L414_2 | reverse complement strand
CCCCAGTAGTCAAGGACATGAAAAAGGCGTTAAATGCGCGCGCCCATTCCTGAAATGTGAATGGGGGACAGGGCCCCTCCTCTGTGGGCCGGCATTACTTCCGAGAATTTCTCATGCGTAGACAGGCGATGGCGTGGTCGATCCAGCTGGCGTTGATGGGCGTTGCTGCTTCGGCGGCGGCACAGACTCCCGCTTCCTCTTCGGTACAACAGCTGGATGCGGTGCAGGTGACCGGCTCACGCATCCCGCGCGCCCAGGTGGAAGGACCGGCGCCGATCACTGTCATCAACGCAGAGCAGATCCGCTCCAGCGGCTTCACCACCGTGCCGGACGTGCTGCGCGCGATGACCCAGAACGGCGGTGAGACGCAGAGCCAGCAGTCCTCCGGAGGGGCCGATTTCTCGCCGGGTGCGCAGCAGGTCGACCTGCGCGGGTTGGGCCCGAACCACACCCTGGTGCTGGTCAACGGCCGTCGCATCGCCGACTTCCCGATGCCGTTCAAGGGCCGCAGCAACTTCACCGATGTGTCCAACATTCCGCTGGGCATGATCGATCGCATTGAAGTGCTGACCGGCAGCGCGTCGGCGATCTACGGCTCGGATGCAATCGCCGGCGTGGTCAATTTCATCCTGAAGAAGAAGGCCGATGGCACCACCATCGACATGCGCATGGGCACCACTACCGAAGGCGGTGGTGAGTCGTTCGACATGAGTCTGGCCAGCGGCTTCAGCAGCGGCAACTTCAACGCGGTGTACAGCGTCGAACTGCAGTCGCAGACGCCGCTGTGGGCCTACGACCGCGACATCCAGGACTCGACGCAGGACGGCCCGACCGAAGGCGCGCGCATCGCCCGTCGTTCCTACCTGCGCACCGATTACAACGATGACTACCTGGACCCGGGCGCGGCGACCTGCGAGGCGTTGGCCGGGCAGAACCAGGGCAGCACCTACCGCGCGTTCCGTCCGCGCTACGGCTACTACTGCGGCAGCGACAGCTCGATCGGCTACGGCACGATCCTCAGCAAGCGCCGCGGCGCCAACGGCTATGCCTCGCTCAGCTACGACTTCGACAACGGCCAGCAGTGGTTCGCCGACGTGCAGCTGGGCTACCACACGATGTCGCTGATGCGCGATGTCACCAAGTGGGGCCGCATGGCCGCCGACGGTGATGAGTCGGGTTACTTCAACAATGAAGCCACCGGCGAGATCGAGTTCTGGCAGCGCCAGTTCTCGCCCGAGGAAATGGGCGGGCTGGACAATGCGATGGTGCGCAGCACGCAGAAGACCTTCAGCGTGACCACCGGCTTCAAGGGCAACCTGACCAGCAACTGGGACTACGAAGCAGCACTGAGCCATTCGCAGTACCAGTCGCGGATCAGCTGGGCGCAGATCATCGCATCCAAGGCCAACGACCTGTTCCTGGGCCCGCAGCTGGGCGAGGACGAGGACGGCTTCCCGATCTACAACGCCGATCCGTCGCGCCTGTACCGGCCGCTGACCCGTGCCGAGTACGATTCGATCGCCGCACGCACCACCTATACGCCGAAGTCGCGTACCGAGACGGCTGCGTTGACCCTGACCAATGGGTCGCTGTTCACCCTGCCCGGCGGCGATGCCGGCTTTGCCGCGACGGTGGAAGTGGGCCAGCAGGCCTACGCGCTCAACCCGGACCCGCTGGCGACCGGCTATTACTACTACAGCTGGAAGGATTCGGACGGCAAGGGCTCGCGCAACCGCTGGGCGACTGCCGCCGAGCTGCGCATGCCGCTGCATGAGACGGTCAACCTGAGCGTGGCCGGCCGTTACGACCAGTACCGCTATTCGGGCCACACCATCGGCAAGGCGACCTGGAGCGGCGGCCTGGAATGGCGCCCGATCGACACGCTGCTGGTGCGCGGCTCGTACGGCACCGCGTTCCGTGCGCCGGACCTGCACTATGTATTCGCCGGCCCGGGCAACGACGAGACCAGCGCGGAAGATCTGTACAACTGCCGCGCCGACGCCGCCGATGATTGCGCCGACTACGAGCGCAACGTGATCCGCAGCCGCAGTGGCAACCGCGAGCTGGAACCGGAAACCAGCACCTCCTGGAGCGCGGGCTTCGTGTGGTCGCCGGCCGCCGGCCTGGACCTGTCGGCCGACTGGTTCAACATCGACATGCGCGACCAGGTGCAGGACATGGACGTGCGTACGATCCTGGCCAGCGAAGCGAACTGCCGGCTGGGCAGCGCCGACATCGGCTCGCCGACCTGCGTGGATGCTCTGGCCCGCATCACCCGCACCGCCGACGGCCGTCTGTACGGTGTGCACGTCAATCCGATCAACGTGGCGCGCGAGTCCACCTCCGGCATCGACGTCGGCCTGCGCTACCGCCTGCAGACCGGCATCGGCGACTTCATCTTCAATGGCACCCACACCTGGGTGAAGAAGCATGACTTCCAGCGCTATGCCGGCGATGTGACCGAAGACCAGTTCGCGATCAACAGCGGCTTCGATATTCCCCGCACCAAGACCAGCGTCAGCGTGACCTGGGAAAAGGACGCCTGGTCGGCCACCGTGTACGGCTCGCGCCTGGGCAAGCTGCCGACCTCGGACAGCTACGACCAGGTGTTCGACGAGGAAAGCGGCGACAGCCCGTGGATCAAGGCGACCTACCGCTACAACGCTTCGCTGCAGTACCGCTTCGACGATCACTCGCGGTTGTCGCTGTCGGTGGTCAATGTGTTCAACAAGATGCCGCCGAAGGACAAGACCTATACGGCGTACCCGTACTACGACGTGTCCTGGTTCGACAGCGTCGGCCGTACCATCAACCTGCAGTACACCCACAAGTTCGGTGGCAGCGCGCTGTAAGGACGCCCTGCTGCTGGCTCGCCACAGACCCCCGCTTCGGCGGGGGTCTTTTTTTGACCGCCTGCCGCTGCCCCAGCCTGAACGGTTCCCCGCCGGCGGCGGCCTCCACGGCGGGCGCGCCGCTTTTTAGGACATGGCTGATTCCGGGCGGGTGACCGTCGTCCCTAGGATCGGTGCATGTTCCGATTCCCTCGCCCTTCCCTGCCCCTGGTCGCACCGCCGACCACCGCTTCGGTGCTGCTGCGCTGGCTGACGGTGTGCGTGTTCCTGTGCCTGGCTGCCGCCACCGGCTTCTACCTGCTGACCGCGTTGACCGAAGATATCTCCAGCCACCGCCGCGACATGAATGCCGCCGCGTACAGGGCGCAGATCTACTTCGACCAGCGTGAGGCCCTGCTGCGCTATCTGGGCGATTCGGTGGTGGTGGGTGATCCGTCGGCGCCGTCCAGCGAGGGCGTACGCCAGCTGCCGTTGGACGGGCCGGGTGGAAAGCCGGGCCAGCGCCTGCTGCTGTCGCCGCGCGCAGAACACACGCTGCAGACCCTGCAGACCCATCTGCTGCTGGTCGACGCGCAGGGAACSCATTGGCTGGCCGGCGGCCAGGCCGACGTGGACATCGCCGGCCTGCCCACGCTGCATGTACTGCAGCAGCGCAGCGGCACGCTTGCCGGTACCGATCCGGTGTACTGGCTGCGCGCGGGCGACGCCGGGGTCGCTCTGGCACAACCGGTACAGGCCGGACCGCAACCGGGCCAGTGGTTGATGCTGCTGCTGGACAGTGCGGCCGCCTCGGACATGATCGATGGCCAGGGCATCGGCGGCTACGCCCTGCTGGACCGCGACGGGCAGCCCGCCCTGTCGAGCCTGGCTCCGCGCCTGGACAGCGCAGGCTGGAAAGCACTGCAGCAGCGCCAGGACGACAGTTTCGGCGTGCTCTGGAGCACAGGCCTGCCACGCGGCGTGGCCTTGGTGAAGGGCGTAGGCAATGACGGCTGGCGGCTGGTCTATCACCTGCCTCCACGCCTGCTGCTCGGCGACATGGCGACCTCGCTGCTGATCAGCAGTGCGTTGCTGCTGCTGGCGGGCATCGCGCTGCGCCTGCTGCGGCATCGCGTCGACCGCCAGTTGATCCAGCCGGCCCTGCTGCAGCACCGGCGCCTGCTGGAAAGCCTGGATTTCAGTTCCACGGTGATCGACCTGGCGCCGGTCGGCATCTGTGTCCTGCGCCGCAGCGACCGCCAGCTGCTGCTGTCCAACCAGCTGCTGCGCGACTGGCTGGGCGAGGAAGGCACGGACAGCGATTGGCAGGCACCGTGGCGCGGGCATGCCGGCGAACGCGGTCGCGGGCTGGAGTTCACCGCACGCGACGGTCGCCAGCTGCAGGTGCTGCATGCGGCCTGCCGTTACCAGGATGACGACGTGCTGCTGTGCGTGTTCCATGACATCTCACGCCATCGCCAGGCGCAGGCGGCGCTGTCCTCGGCGCGGCAGGCAGCCGACGCCGCCAACCAGGCCAAGAGCGCGTTCCTGGCGACCATGAGCCATGAGATCCGCACGCCGCTGTACGGGGTGCTTGGCACGCTGGAGCTGCTCGGCCGCACGCCCTTGGATGCGCGCCAGTCGCAGTACCTGCGCACCATCGAGAGTTCTTCGTCGGTGCTGCTGCAGCTGATCAGCGACGTGCTGGATGTGTCCAAGATCGAGTCGGGCCAGCTGAGCCTGGAGCCGGCATCGTTCTCGCCGCGCGAGCTGACCGAGAGCGTGCTGCGCAGCTTCGCCGCTGCGGCGACGCGCAAGGGCCTGCAGGTACTGGTCTGCACCGATCCCCGGTTGCCGACACGGGTGCTCGGTGATGCCGACCGGATCCGCCAGGTGCTGGGCAACCTGCTCAGCAATGCCATCAAGTTCACCGAGCATGGCCGGGTGGTGCTGCGCGTACGACTGGTGCAGCGCGAAGGCGAGTCGAGCGTGCTGGCCTGGCAGGTCACCRATACCGGCGTGGGCATCGCCACCGAGGAACAGGCACGCCTGTTCGAGCCCTTCCGTCAAGTCCGTGGCGCTGCCAGTGCGCAGGGCACCGGGCTGGGCCTGTCGATCAGCGACCGCCTGGTGCGCTTGATGAGTGGCGAACTGCGCGTGGTCAGCGAGCCGGGACTGGGCAGCAGCTTCACCGTGCGCCTGCCCTTGCCGGTGCTGGCGGCGACCGAGGATGGCCCCGCATTGCTGGCCGAACCGCCGGTATACGTGCGCGGCCGCGATCGCGAGCTGGTCGACAGTGCCTGTGGCTGGCTGCGCCGCTGGGGTGCCAATGCGCAGCCGCTGCAGGGCGATCCTGCCCTGCTCGACCACGCCGGCGCGATCCTGATGGATGGCGAGGCGGAACAGCCGTTGGCCTGGCAGGGACCGCGGGTGTTGGCCTCGATCGATGGTGGCGACCAACCGGCACCTGCCGCCGATGGCGCGCTGCTGGTCACCCTGCATGGCATGTCCTCGATCGCCTTGGCGGTGGCACGCCAGCAGCGCCAATGCGCAACGCTGCCGACCGCAGCGCGCGATGTGCAGCCAGGCCCGCTGGGACTGCGGGTGCTGGCCGTGGAAGACAATCCCATCAACCGGGTGATCCTGGCCGAACAGCTGCAGGCCCTGGGCTGCGAGGTGGAGCTTGCGCAGGATGGTGTCGAGGCGTTGCAGCTGTGCCAGGCCCATGACTTCGACCTGGTGGTCACCGACATCAACATGCCGCGCATGGACGGCCACACCCTGGCACGCCGGCTGCGGGCGGAAGGCGTTCTGCTGCCGGTGATCGGCGCCACCGCCAACGCTACCGCCGAGGAGCGCGAGCGCTGCCTGGCCAGTGGCATGCAGGGCTATCTGAGCAAACCCATCGACATCGCACGCCTGCGTCAGGCGCTTTCCGCCGTTCGCCAAGGAGATCCTGCATGACC
Source organism: Stenotrophomonas sp. 05L414_2 (assembly GCF_056397905.1). Lineage (NCBI taxonomy): Bacteria > Pseudomonadati > Pseudomonadota > Gammaproteobacteria > Lysobacterales > Lysobacteraceae > Stenotrophomonas > Stenotrophomonas sp. 05L414_2. Next base: position 45,730 of record NZ_JBFTOJ010000020.1, on the reverse strand, counting down.
CGCCGTGTCCTGATCCTGGAAGACCAGCCGTTCCAACGCGGCTATCTCGTCAATCTGTTCAGCGCGCGCGCCGGCGTGCAGGTCGACGCCTGCGAAGACGTCGATGCGGCTATCGCCCTGTGTGCCTGCCAGGCCTATGACCTGGTGGTGAGCGATCTGTTGATGCCCGGCCAGGATGGCATCCAGTTCATCCAGGCACTGGCCGCGCAGCCGCGTCCGCCTCGGCTTGCCGTGGTCAGCGCAGCCTCGCGGCGGATGATGAGTTCGGCACGGTTGATGGCTGAATCACTGGGCCTGGACGTGGTCGGGCTGTTGGCCAAGCCGGTCGCCGCCAGCGATGTCGATGCACTGCTCGATGCACTGGCGCAGACCCGGCCAGCCGTGCGCACCAGCCCGGCCGCGCTGACACCCGAGCCGGACGCGGTGCAGCTGCGGCAGGCGCTGGCCGACGGCAGCCTGACTGCCTGGTTCCAGCCGAAGAAGTCGTTGCAGTCCGGGCGCGTGGTTGCCGCCGAGGCACTGGTGCGCTGGCGCCATCCGCAGCTCGGAACACTGGCGCCTGGAAGCTTCCTGCCGGCACTGTGCCGTCATGGCCTGGAGGGCGAACTGCTGCGCGCGATGCTCACCGCCAGCATCCAGGCGCAGGCGCGCTGGCGCTCCCAGGGATTCCGCGTGCCGGTATCGATCAACCTGCCGCCGCATCTGCTGGAGCAGTCCAATCTTCCCGATGAGCTGCTGGCATTGACCCTGGCCGCGGGCGGCAATCCGGCTGACCTGTGCTTCGAACTGATGGAGAACAGCACCACCCGCCACGTGAGCGACTTCTATGCAGGCGCGTGCCGGTTGCGGATGAAGGGGTTCGGCCTGGCGCAGGACGACTTCGGCCAAGGCCTGAGCTCGGTGCACAACCTGGTCAACACCCCCTTCACCGAGGTCAAGATCGATCGTGCGCTGGTCAGCGGCTGCGCGCGTGATCCCGCCCTGCACCTGACCTTGACCACCGTGATCGCGCTGGCCAACCAGCTCGGCCTGACCATCGTTGCCGAAGGCGTGGAGAGCGATGCCGATCTGGCCGCGCTGCGCCAGCTCGGCTGCAACCAGGTACAGGGCTTCCTGATTTCGCAGGCGCTGCCCTCGGACGACTTCACCCGACTGCTGGACGAAGATGCTCCGGATGAGGGCGCGCGCAGCAGCCGTGCAGCATCGCGCTGACAGTCGAGGCTGAAAGGCTTCACAATCCCATCAAGAGTCATTGACGATCCTCTCTGCGCGGCGGTACCGGCCGTGCCCCGGGCCCTTCGGGCCGCCATCGACCGCCTACTGCTCCGAGACCTGCCCATGCCGGCCGAGGCCGCTCCCGTACGCCGACTCGCCCGCCGCTCCCTGCGCGTACATGCCCTGCTGATTGGCGTGGTGGTGCTGGCAACCCTGCAGGCCGGCCTGCTGCTGTCCACCGGCAGCCAGCTGTTCAACGAAGAACAGAGCAAGATCCGCTATCACTTCCGTCGCCTGGACGGCACGCTGCAGGAACAGGACCGCTTCCTGCGGCAATGGCGCCTGCATGACGTAGGCAGTCGCGGGCAGCCAGGGGACGAATCTGCCTCGCGTGCGCCGTCCAGCCCCTTGTTCGCCAGTTTCGCCCGGATCGGTGCCGACAGCGGCGCTTCGGCACAGGCAGCGGACGAACTGGGCGACCGCTTCCTGCGCTTCTACGGCGCTTTCTGGGCGGCCTCCCGGTTTCCGCCTCCGCAATGCCTGCTGGTCGATGGCCAGGGCCGCCGTGGCCTGCTTGCGCCGATCCAGACAACGCGTGGTGATCCGGGCCAGAGCAGCCCGCATCACCTGCATCCGGCACTGGCCGCCATCCACCAGGTCCTGCGCGAACGTCCAGCGCTGCGCCGCGGCAGCGTGGTCTGGACACCGGTGGCCTGGCGCGAAGGCCAGACCCGGCTGCTTGCCATCGCGCACGCGCCGCAGGATGCCCGCCTGTGGGGCGAGAACGAGGACGAGTCACTGGCCGCCGTGGCCTGCCTGCTGGATCCCGGCCGCGTCGATGACTACCGCCAGGTGATGGGTACGCCGGTGTTCGAACGGATGTCACTGTTCGATGGCAACGGCCGCCTGCTGCTCGGTGATGCCAGCGATGCCAGCCGCGCCGCTACGTCCTGGCGCGCGGGACTGGACGGCCTGCTGTTCCGCATGCGCAGCGAACACGGCTGGCTGGCGGTGTATCACGTGGGCTGGCAACAGGTGTTCCAGCACCCGCGCGGGCCCCTGCTGGGCAGCATGGTGGTGGCACTGCTGCTGGCCACCGGTGGCGTGCTGATCCTGCGTGCCTACCGGCGTTCGGTGATCGAACCACTGCGCCGCAACCATGCGCGGTTGCTGGAAAGCGAAGCCTTCAGCCGCACCATCCTCGACAACGCACCGATCGGATTGTGCCTGCTGCGTCGCACCGATGGCCGCGTGCTGCTGGACAACGCGCTGGCGCGTCAGTGGTTGGGGGAAAACCACGACGAGGGTGGCTGGCACGGGCCCTGGCGACGCAGCGTGCTCGCCGCCGGTGGCACTGCCGCGGGCGACGGCCTGGCCTACACCACGCCGGACAACCGCCACCTGCTGATCACCGCCACGCCCGCGCGCTATCGCGGCGAACCGGCTGTGCTGTGCCTGTTCATCGATCTCAGCAGCCAGCACGAGGCCGAACAGGTGCTGCAGCAGGCACGGCGTGCGGCCGACCAGGCCAACCGCGCCAAAAGCCAGTTCCTGGCCACCATGAGCCATGAGATACGCACCCCGCTGTACGGCGTGCTCGGCACGCTGGAGCTGCTTGGCCTGACCCCGTTGGATGCGCGCCAGCAGGACTACCTGGACACGATCCAGCGCTCATCATCGACATTGATGCAGCTGATCAGCGACATCCTGGATGTCAGCAAGGCCGAGGCCGACCAGCTGAGCCTGGAACCCGGCGCGTTCGATCCGGTGCGGTTGACCGAGGACGCACTGGACTCCTACGCCGCTGCCGCCGCACACAAGGGCCTGCAGTTCTACGCCTGCATCGACCCGGACGTGCCGGCTGCGGTCAATGGTGATGCCGCGCGCATCCGCCAGATCCTCAACAACCTGATCAGCAATGCGCTGAAGTTCACCGACAGCGGTCGGGTCGTGGTGCGCCTGGGTGCACAGCACATCGATGATCGCTGCTGGCTGCGCTGGCAGGTGGCCGATACCGGCATCGGCATCGCCAGCGAGCACCAGGCACATCTGTTCGAACCCTTCTTCCAGGCCAACCCGGGCACCGATGCCATGCGTGGCACCGGACTGGGCCTGGCGATCTGTGCACACCTGACCGCGATGATGGACGGCCACCTGCGGGTGGTCAGCGAAAGCGGCCTGGGCAGCAGTTTCTCGGTCGAACTGCCGCTGCCTGAGGCAATACCCGATCCGCTGCAGGCGGCTTCACCGCAGATGCCGGCAGGGCTGCCAGTGCAGGTTCGCGGCAGCGTTCGCGAGTTTGCACAATCGATATGCGATCGGCTGCAGCAGCGTGGCGCACAGGCCAGCGTGCACCGCGAGGATGCGCCGGCGCTTGTCGACCCTGGCACGGTGATGCTCGACCTTGTGCTGGACGAGGGTGCGCCTGCGTGGAGTGGACCGCAGGTGGTGGCCTGCCGCGAAGGCGGAATGCAGCCGCAACAGGTGCAGGGACATTGGCAGGTCGGCGTGCATCGCCTGGATGCGATCGTGATGGCGCTGGCGGCTGCAGCCGGGCGAGCACTGCCCGCCGAGGTCAACGGGCGTCTGCCCGCGACACGCAGGTTCGGCGGGCTGCAGGTGCTGGTCGCCGAAGACAACCCGATCAACCAGGCGATCCTGCGTGACCAGCTGGAGCAGCTCGGCTGCCACGCCGTGGTCGCCGGCGACGGCAATGAGGCCCTGCGCTATTGGCCACAGCGTCCTTTTGCCCTGGTGTTGACCGACCTCAACATGCCGGGACTGGACGGTTACGGTCTGGCCCGTGCATTGCGCGCGCGTGGGGTTGGCGTACCGATCCATGGCGCAACCGCCAACGCCGACCCGGCCGAACGGCAACGCTGCCACGAGGCAGGGATGCAGGGGGTGCTGGTCAAGCCGATCACCCTGGCAGCACTGCAGCGCCTGCTGACCCAGGTCACGGCCGGGCCGCACAGCGAACCTAGCGACCACGATGCCGATGCCGATGCTCCGCTGCAGGTTCCGGAAAAGATGCAGGCGTTGTTCGTGCAGACCATGCAGGCCGACCTGGACAGCCTGCAGCGGGCGATCGGCGATGTCTCGCCCGAACGCGTGGCACAGGTGCTGCACCGCATCCGCGGCGCACTGGTGATCGTCGGCGCACCGGCACTGGTGGCACACGGCCAGCAGATCGAACAACAGATCGGCGACGGCGACACGCTGCCTGCGCTGGCCGGGGCGCTCGACCATTTCCAACGGCGCCTGCAGCGGCTGCTGGAACCATTGACGCACGTCGCCGCCCCCTCACCTTCCCGCAAACCGACACTGCCATGACCACCCGCATCCTCATCGCTGACGACCACCCGATCGTGCTTGCCGGCATCCGCGATGTCCTGGCCGGCGAACTGGACCTGGACGTGGTCGGCGAGGCCGCCGATCCGGCGACCCTGATCGAGCTGATGACGAGCACCCAGCCCCATGCGGTGATCACCGATTACAGCATGCCCGGTGGTGACAGCTTCGGCGATGGCATCAAGCTGATCTCGTTCCTGCGCCGCAGCTTCCCGGACACGCATGTACTGGTATTGACGATGGTCTCCAATCCTTCGCTGGTGGCAGCCATGTATGCCGCTGGCGCGGGCGGCGTGGTGCTCAAGAGCCACGGCCTGGGCAGCCTGGTGCAGGCGCTGCGCACGGTGCTGGCCGACCGCATCTATCGCCCGCCCGGACTGATGCCGGTTGCCGCGGCGGAACCGGCCGATGCCGCGGTGGTGCTGGCACGCCTTTCTCCACGGGAACTGGAAGTGATCCGCCTGTTCACCGGCGGCATGAGCGTGGGCGACATCGCCCGCCAACTGCAGCGCAGCGCGAAGACGGTCAGCACCCAGAAAATCAGCGCGATGCGCAAGCTGGGCGTGGACAGCGACCAGGCGCTGATCGAGTACTGCCTGCAGGCCTCGTTGTTCGCCTGAGGCGTCCACAACGCTGAACCGTGCCCGGCCCATGCGCCGGGCACGAAGTGCTTTAGGAAACGCCTGATTCCATAGGACAGGGCTGATTTCTAGTCTGGATGCATCCCGCCACGGTGACGACGTCCCATCGTCATCGCGTTACCGGCGGGAGGGAAACCGGATGGCGCCTGCAGCGGCCATCGCACGCGGTTTCCACAGCGACGCGGCCCTGCCGCGCCAGATCGCGCAGCCGCGCTGCGCCCTGCCACAGGAATCCAACAGCATGAACGCCTCTCCCCCACGGCGCCGCCGTGCGCCCGCCTGCGCGCGCGTGGCGCGCCTTCCCTTGATTCCCAGCCTGCTGGCCAGCGCCTTGTGGGCCGCCCTGCCCGTGCATGCGGCCGAACTGCAGGGGCCGTTGAAGGTTACCGATGGTGGCAGCCTGCAGCTGGGCGCCGACGACACCCTGCAGCACAGTGCAGGCGGCTACGCGCTGGAGGCCAATGGTGTGGGCAGCACCATTACGGTCGATGGCAGCTGGATCTCGAGCACCGGCGGCGGCAGCGGCATCCTTGCCAGCGCCGGTGGCAGCGTCGTCATCGAGGGCGGCATCCTGCAGATCGGCAACGGCAGCACCACCGTCGGCTATGCGCTGAACGCCAGCGGTGCGGGTAGCGTGATCCGCGCCAACAACCTGGTCATCAATGCCTTCCGCAATGGCTCCGGCTACGGCACGGTCAATGCCACCGGTGGCGGCAAGGTGTGGTTGAACGGTGGCCGTGTCAGCAGCGGCGGGAACGCGCTGTACTCCACTGGGCGTGGCAGCGAACTGCACGTGACCGGTACGGAGATCAACAACGGTGCCAACAGCGCAGTGTACGCCGAGGGTGGCGCGCTGCTGTCGCTGGAATCGCTGAAGATGACCTTCGACGAAGCCAGCAGCGGCTACAGCGGCCGTCTGTCCTCCGGCGGCAGCGGCAGCGTGCTGTCGCTGCGCGACGTGGACGTGGTCAACGGCTACTTCGACATCGACAACGGTGGCACGCTGCAGATCGTGGGCGGCAGTGCCAGCAGCAGCGGCAGCAGCATCCGCCTGCTCGGCAACAGTGGCAACCGCGTGTACTCCACCGCCGATATCACCGGCGGCCGTTTCGAGACCGTCGGCGGCTACGGCGTCAACGTCAACAGCTGGGCCAAGCTGACCATCAACGGTGCCCACTTCACCGTGCGCGACGGCTATTCCGGCATCTGGCTGTCCGGCGCGGACTCGCTGGCCGACCTTACCGATACCACGATCAGCACCTATGGCGACAACGGCTACGGCCATGGCGTGGACGTCTGGGGTGGTACCGCCACGATCACCGGCGGCAGCATCGATACCCACGGCGATGGGGTCTACGGCCTGCGTGCCTCGGGCAGCAATCCGCCGACGCCCTACTCGCGCATCCGCGCCAAGAACCTGGACATCACCACCCATGGCACCGGCGGTGGCGGCGTCTTCCTTGGCGGCAGCACGGCCGATGCGCAGYTGGACGGAGGCTCGATCACCACACTGGGTGCATCCTCGTTCGGCATCGTGCAGATGAACACGGCCAAGCTCACCGCCGACAACCTGAGCATCCATGCGCAGGGCACGAATTCGGGTGTCTATCGCTCCTACATCACCGTGTTCGGGCCCTATTGGGACCGCTTGGTGTTCAACAACAGCACCCTGCAGACCCAGGACGGCCCCGCGTTGTGGCTGCAGGGCAGCAACCACGAGCTCACGCTCAACAACACCGATGTCGTCGCGCGCCAGCAAGGCAACCTCGACGGTGGCCGCCTGCTGCGGGTGAGCGATACGGTGTTCACCGATGGAAGTTCAGTCGCCACCGCAGACATTCTGTTCACTGCCGACAACAGCCGCCTGACCGGCGATGTCGTGGTCGACAGCGCCACCGCCAACGTGCAGATGACGCTGCGCAACGGCACCGTGTTCAACGGCGCGCTGCGCAACGATTCGGGCTACCAGGTCGCGCAGCTGGCGATGGACGGCAGCAGCCAATGGAACGTGCGTTCCAGTTCCAGCGTCGGCTCGCTGGACCATGCCGGTACCATCGCCTTCGTCGCCCCCACCACCGACGACTTCAAGACCCTGACCGTCACCGGCGACTATGTCGGCAACGATGGCCACTGGCTGTTCAACCGCGCGCTGGGCGACGATGCCTCGCTGGGTGACCAGCTGGTGATCCAGGGCAACAGCAGTGGCACCGCCTCCGTCAGCGTGCGCAACGCAGGGGGCGCCGGTGCCCTGACCAGCGAAGGCATCCGCCTGATCAGCGTGGGCGGCCAGTCCGATGCGCAGTTCTCGCTGCAGGGACGCGCGGTGGCCGGCGCTTACGACTACTTCCTGTACAAGGGCGGCGTCTCCACCCCGGATGACGGCAACTGGTACCTGCGCTCGGAATACGTCCCGCCGGTCGACCCGCCGGAACCGCCCGATCCGCCGATTGATCCGCCGACTCCGCCGATCGATCCGCCTGCTCCGCCGATCGATCCGCCGGTAGTTCCGCCGGTCGATCCGCCACTGCCGCCGGCACCGCCGCGCGTGGAGCGTCCGGAGCCGGCGGTATACATGGCCAACCAGAGCGGTGCGCTGGGCATGTTCCGGCACAGCCTGTACGACCGCAGCGGTGATCCTGCCGAGGCGACCGGTGGTGGCAGCGACGCCATTGCTTGGGCACAGGTGCGCAGCAGCGCGCCCGGCAGCCGCGGCCACCAGGTGAATGTGGACAGCGAGCTCAACAGCCTGCTGCTGGGCATCGGTCGTCGCTTCGAAGCCAATGCCGGCGGCCAGCTGCAGGCAGGTGTGATGGCCGGCCATGGCCGGGCACGCAATGACAGTCGCTCGCAGGTGACCGGTTACACCGCGCACGGTGTGGTCAACGGCACCAGCCTGGGCCTGTATGCGACCTGGTTGCAGGACGCGCGGATGGAGCACGGTGCGTATGTGGACGGCTGGCTGCAGTACGGGCGTTTCCGCAACAGCGTGCAGGGCGAAGGGCTGCAGAAGGAGCACTATCGTTCGCACAGCTGGACCGGTTCGGCCGAGGCAGGCTACGTGCTTCCCGTGCAGCGTACGGCCCAGCGCGGTGTCTACCTGGAGCCACAGCTGCAGGTGATCCACAGCCGCTACGACGCYGACCGCGTGGTCGAGGCCAACGGCACGGTGGTTGAAGGACGCGACAAGGACAGCACCACCACGCGTGTGGGACTGCGCCTGTACACGCGTTCGCTGACGCAGCGCCAGGGGCAGGTACAGCCGTTCGTCGCGGTGAACTGGTGGTCCGGTGGCAACGACGCGACCATCGCCGTGGACGGAGAACGCCTGCGCCGGCAGTTGCCGCGTGACATCTACGAAGCCAAGGCCGGCGTGCAGGTGAATCTGTCGGGCGGCTGGCGCGGCTGGGGTGAGATCAGCCACCAGACCGGTGGCATGGGCTTCCGCGATACCAGCGGCCAGCTGGGCGTCTCTTACCGCTGGTAAGCGCTGCGACGGGTGATCCCAGCGAGGGGTCCGGCGATGCGTCGTCGGACCCCTTGTTGTTTTCCACACCACGCGTGGAAATCGATGGGRGTTGGATGTGGACAAGTGGCCATGAGCCACGCACGACAAGCGTTTTCAGCTCTGGTCATTTTTTATCCAATTAATCTACCGCGCCCGCAGGTGCATGTTTTCCACACAGCAGGTGGAAAGCGCTGCGGACTTGATGTGGACAACCCGGCTTGAACGTTATGCCGCAAGCGTTTCAGGGTGTGGCTGTTTTTTGTCCAGGCGCTTCGATGGTTTTCCACACATCGCGTGGAAAGCCGTGGGGGTTTGGTGTGGACAAGTAGCTGCGAGCCCTGCACGGCAAGCGTTTCAAGGCGTGGTGAATTTCTGTCCACGGCCACCGGCAGCACTGCGCTGGCGCTTCCGCAGCAGAAGCGCGCAGCGGCACTGCTCGTGCGCCCCTTCTGACAGGCGCCCGATACAACAAGACCCCGCATTGCGGGGTCCTGTGGACAATCACTGCGCTGCGTCGTCGATCAGACGTTGAAGCGGAAATGCAGGATGTCACCTTCCTGCACGCGGTATTCCTTGCCTTCCAGGCGCAGGCGACCGGCTTCCTTCGCACCGGCTTCGCCCTTGTACTTGATGAAGTCGTCATACGCGATGGTTTCGGCGCGGATGAAGCCCTTCTCGAAGTCGGTATGGATGACCGCGGCAGCCTGCGGCGCGGTGGCGCCCTTGCGCACGGTCCACGCGCGGACTTCCTTCACACCGGCAGTGAAGTAGGTCTGCAGGCCGAGCAGGCTGTAGGCCGCGTTGATCACGCGGTTCAGGCCAGGCTCGGTCAGGCCAAGGTCGGCCAGGAAGGTATCGCGGTCTTCGTCATCCAGCTGCGACAGCTCTTCTTCGATCGCCGCCGACACCGGCACCACCTGCGCGCCTTCTTCGGCGGCACGGGCGCGCACGGCATCCAGGTGCGGGTTGTTCTCGAAACCGTCTTCCAGCACGTTGGCGATGTACATCACCGGCTTCAGGGTCAGCAGGAACAGATCGCGCACCAGCGCCTTCTCTTCCTCGTCCAGACCAGCGGAACGGCCGGCCTTGCCGTCGGCCAGCGCAGCCTGCAGCTTGGCCAGCACCGGCTTGCGTGCCGCTGCGTCCTTGTCACCGCCCTTGGCCGCACGCTCGGCGCGGTTCAGTGCCTTCTCGACGCTGTCCAGGTCGGCCAGGGCCAGCTCGGTATCGATGGTGTCGATGTCCGAGATCGGGTCGACCTTGTTGTTGACGTGGATGACGTCAGCGTTCTCGAAGCAACGCACCACGTGGGTGATCGCATCCACTTCGCGGATGTGGGCCAGGAACTTGTTGCCCAGGCCTTCGCCACTGGCCGCACCGGCCACCAGGCCGGCGATGTCGACGAACTCCACCGCGGTCGGGATGACCTTCTGCGGGTTGATGATCGCCGCCAGCTCGTTCAGGCGCGGATCCGGCACCGGCACGATGCCGACGTTGGGCTCGATGGTGCAGAACGGGAAGTTCGCCGCGGCGATGCCCGCCTTGGTCAGCGCGTTGAACAGGGTCGACTTGCCGACGTTGGGCAGGCCGACGATGCCGCATTTGATACCCATGGGTGACAGCTCTCTGGGGTGAAAGTGATTGGTGAAACAGCGCACGCGCCGCTTGGCCAATCCATCTCGGTGTCGTCGATCAACATCTGTGCCAACCAAGGTTGGCACCTACCGGGGCCGGTTGGCACCTACCGAGGCCGGCTGGCACCTACCGGGGCCGGTTGGCACCTACCGGGGCCGGTTGGTACCCGTTGCCGGCCAGCGGCCGGCACTACCGGTTATTTCGGGGTGTGCAGCCGCTTCATCGCTTCGCTGAAATCGCCCTGCACCGCCAACGGCAGCACGTCGATCGCATCGTCGATGGCGCGGGAGATCAGTACTTCATCGTCCTTGGAGGGGCGTCCCAGCACCCAGCCCACCACGCGGTCCTTGTGGCCGGGATGGCCGATGCCCACGCGCAGGCGATGGAACCTGCCGTGGCCGAGCAGGCGGATGGTGTCGCGCAGGCCGTTCTGTCCACCGTGGCCACCGTCGAACTTCAACCGCGCCACGCCGGGCGCCAGGTCCAGTTCGTCGTGGGCCAGCAGGGTGTCCTCCGGCTCGATCTTCCAGAACCGCTGTGCGGCGGTGACCGACTTGCCGCTGAGGTTCATGAAGGTGGCCGGCTTGAGCAGCCACACGGTCTGTCCGGCAATGTCGACCTTGGCGGTCTCGCCAAACAACTTGCTGTCCACGTTCCATCGTGCACCGGCTTTTTCAGCCAGGGCCTCAACGAAATGAAACCCGGCATTGTGCCGGGTCCGGGCGTGCTCCGATCCGGGGTTGCCCAGACCGACGATCAGTCGCAATCCTGCCATCGTTCCATCCAGATACGGCGCCTGCCCCGAAGGACAGGCGCCGCGGGGTATTACTCGGCCGCTGCTTCTTCAGCGTCGGCAGCATCCTGCTTGCCGTGCTTGGCAGTGACGATGGCGTCGTCGTGGTCCTTGCCCAGCGCCAGCGCCGGGATTTCCACGCCCTTCGGCAGCTTGATGTCCGACAGGTACACAACGTCGCCAGCCTTCAGCTCGCCCAGGTCGACTTCGATCGACTCCGGCAGGTCCTTCGGCAGGCAGCTGATGGCCACTTCCTTCAGTTCGTGGGCGACCACGACGTCGGCAGCCTTGCCAGCYGGCGAGGTGTCTTCGTTGATGAAGTGCAGCGGAACCGAAGCGGTCAGCTTCTCGTTCTCGTTCACGCGCAGGAAGTCCAGGTGCATGATCAGCTGCTTGTACGGATGGCGCTGCATGTCACGCAGCAGCACCTTCTGCACCTGGCCGTCCAGGTTCAGGTCCAGGATCGAGGCATAGAACCACTCGTTCTGCTGGGCCAGCCAGATTTCGTTGTGGTCCAGGCTGATGGCGACCGGTTCGGCGTTGCCGCCGTACACGATCGCCGGGATCACACCAGCGGTACGCAGGCGGCGGCTCGCACCCTTACGCTGCAGTTCACGCTTGGTGACCTTGATTTCATGGGTCTTCGACATTTTCGACTACTCGGTTGTTGCCTTGCCTTGCGGCTTGGCGGTTGAAGGCACTTCCGCGACCAGAAGCGCCCGGTGTGTCCCTGCCGTTGCCGGCGGGGACGAAAAATCAATCCACGTACAGCGAGCTGACCGACTCGCCGAAGGCGATGCGGCGCATCGTTTCGGCCAGCATTTCCGCCACGCTCAGCTGGCGGATCTTGCTGCACACCCGCGCGGCGTCCTTCAGCGGGATGGTGTCGGTCACCACCAGCTCATCAAGCTGGGAATTGGTGATGTTGTCCACCGCCGGGCCCGACAGCACCGCGTGGGTGCAGTAGGCGGCGACCTTCAGCGCACCGCGCGCCTTCAGGGCAGCAGCAGCGGCGCACAGGGTGCCGGCGGTATCGACGATGTCATCGACCATCACGCAGGTCTTGCCTTCGACGTCACCGATGATGTTCATCACGGTGGAGACGTTGGCGCGCGGACGGCGCTTGTCGATGATCGCCAGGTCGGCGTCATCCAGGCGCTTGGCCACTGCACGGGCGCGGACCACGCCGCCCACGTCCGGCGACACCACGATCAGGTTCTCGGTGCCGTAGGCGCGCCAGATGTCGGCCAGCAGCAGCGGAGAGGCATACACGTTGTCGACCGGAATATCGAAGAAACCCTGGATCTGGTCGGCGTGCAGGTCGACGGTCAGCACGCGATCAGCGCCGGCGGTGCTGAACATCTTCGCCGCCAGCTTGGCGGTGATCGGCACGCGCGAGGAACGCATGCGGCGATCCTGGCGCGAGTAGCCGAAGTACGGCACCACGGCGGTCACGCTGGCCACCGATGCGCGCTTGAGCGCGTCGATCAGCACCAGCAGTTCCATCAGGTTTTCCGCGCTCGGCGCCGAGGTCGGCTGGATCACGAACACGTCCTGCTTGCGAACGTTCTCTTCGATTTCCACCTGCACTTCACCATCGGAGAAGTGCGAGACCAGCGCCTTGCCCGGGCGGACTCCCAGTTCCTTGCAGATGTTCTGCGCCAGACGTTTGTTGGCGTTGCCGGAAAAGACCAGCAGGTTCGGGGACTCTTGCATCATGATTGTCTCGGGCGGGGACGAGTGGCGGGGATCCGGTAGCGGCAAGGACCACGTCGGCCCCTGCTGCTGACAACACCGCGGCTGTTCCCACGTCCCGCGCAGGTGATGCGCTGGAAGGCGCGGACGCAGCCGCATTGGCAGGGGCGGGAGGATTCGAACCTCCGAATGCCAGGATCAAAACCTGGTGCCTTGGGCCTCTTGGCGACGCCCCTGCATTGATGAATCAGTGTTGCTCGAGTGCATCCAGCAGTGGCGAACGTGCAACGCCCGCAGCCACCCTTGCCCGCAACTCCTTCGACAACTTCGCTCGTCCCTGCTCGGCGGCAGCCTGCGAATCGAACTCGACGAAACAACCACTTCCCGAACCGGTCAGTCGTGCCGTGCCGATGTCGCTCAACGCAGCAAGCACCGCCTCGACGGCAGGCTCACGGCGGCGCAGCACCGGTTCGAACACGTTCCCGACCAGCGTGCCGGAAGCGAAGTCCTCTATTTTCGCCTGTGGACTGTCGCGCGTCAAATCCGGATCTGCGAACAGCACCGGGGTCGGCACATGAACGCCCGGTTCGACCACCACATACCAGGCCTGCGGCAGGGTGATCGGCCGCAGCCGCTCGCCCACCCCCTCGGCCCAGGCGTTGTGGCCACGCACGAACACCGGCACATCGGCGCCGAGGCGCAAGCCCAGCGCCGCCAGCGTATTTTCGTCCAGCCCCGCGCCCCAGAGCCGGTTCAGTACCACCAGCACGGTGGCCGCATCGGACGAACCGCCGCCGAAACCGCCGCCCGCAGGAACGTGCTTTTCGACGACGATATCGACACCTTTCTCGACATTCGCCACCTCTTTAAGCAACCGCGCCGCGCGAACCGCCAGATCATCCGCCTCCGCGACACCGGCCAGGCCATCGCCCTGCCGCCGCACCTGGCCGTCTTCACGCAGGCGCAGGCCGATCCGGTCGCCCCAATCGAGCAGGCGGAACACCGTCTGCAGCTCGTGGTAGCCGTCGGCACGGCGGCCGGTGATATGCAGGAACAGGTTCAGCTTGGCCGGGGCCGGCCACCAGGACCAGCCCGCGTCATCCACCCGCGCGTTCATGGCGCGCCCTGCCCCCACTGGTCGACCAGCAGGCGCACCTTGGCGTCACCATTGACCGCCTCGACCCTGCGCGGCAGAGCCGGACGCCCGGCTTCGGCCGGATACCAGTCCAGATACTGGATCACCCACCCCATCTGCTGCATGCGCCGCGGACGGCCATCGGCATCACGCTCGATCTTTTCCGGCCCAGCGCTGTCGCCGGCGACCAAGCCGCGTACCCAGTCCGGCAGCTGGTTGACCGGAATATCCCAGCCGGTGGCTTCCAGCAACAGGGCCTGCGCGTCTTCACCGTCTCGCGGACCACCGGCCAGTCCTTCCAGACGGCCGGCTTCATGATGGCTATCACCGCTCAACTTCCAGCTCTGGCGGGTGACCGGCGCGCTCAGTTCGACGACATAGCGTTGGCCTTCCTGTTTCCAGTCGATGCGGCCGCTGCCACCATCCTTGCCCTTGCTGACCGCCACCCGGCCCTGGAAATTCCACTCCGACGCCGATCGCAGCGCGTCCACGCGTGCGGCCTCGGCGGCGGTCGCTTCGGCGGAAACGGTGGTGACCACGGCCGGCGCCGGCGTTTTCTGCCGGCCAACGGTGGTACAGGCACTCAGGGCCAGGGTCATGGCCACCAGCAGCAACGGCCGTATCGTGGAAACACTCATGGGTTGAATTTCTCGCGGGCGCGCAGCAGCGCGCGGTTTTCAGGGTCGAGCCTGGCCGCTTCCTCGAAGAAGTGACGGGCTTCATCGTGCTTGCCCAGCACCCACAGCACCTCGCCTACGTGGGCGGCGATTTCCGGGTCCTTGGCCAGCGTCCAGGCGCGGCGCAGCTGTACCAGCGCGTCGGCGTTGCGCCCCAGCCGATACAGCACCCAGCCATAACTGTCGACGATGGCGGCGTTGTCCGGTTCGGCCACGCGCGCGCGGTCGATCAGTTCGAGCGCTTCCTGGTAGCGACCGGTCCGGTCGGCCAGGGTGTAGCCCAGTGCGTTCAATGCCGGCACGTTCTCCGGCTCGGTCACCAGGATCTTGCGCAGGTCGGCCTCGGCACGGGCGATGTCATCGCGGCGCTCCCAGGCCAGCGCACGGGCATACAACAGGCCGTTTTCGTCCGGATACGCGGCCAGGCCACGGGCCAGTGCGTCGATCTCGCCGGGAAGGTCGTCGGCGCGCTGGCGCAGCTCGGCTTCCAGCAGATACGCATCGCGCCGCACATCGTCATCCACGCTGGCATCGGACTGGATGGCATGCACTTCATCCAGCGCCAGCGACTGCCGGCCCGCCAGACCCTGCGCATTGGCCGCGCGCAGGCGCGCTTCATTCAGCTCATCGCCGCCAGGAACGCTGTGATACCAGTTGACCGCCTCCGGGTAGCGCTTGAGGTACTCGGCGATCTTGCCCAGCAACAGGCGCTGCGCCGGGTCCGGCTTGGCCGCCTGCCGAGACAGTTCGTTGTACAGATTGGACAGCGCGGCCTTGTCGCCCTGCTTGGCCAGCAGCGAAGCGCGCATGCCCCACGTCTGCACATCCTGGGGACCGACCGCCAGCACGCGCTCGGCCGCTGCCGGCTGGCCGAGGCTGTCATAGGCGATGGCCACCGCGTTGCGCAGATCCGGGTCCTGACGGGTCTTCGGCTCCACCCCATGCAGCAGCGACAGCGCCTGGTCGGTCTGGCCGGCCTGCTGCAGCTGGCTGGCGCGCAGCAACGCCACGCGTGGCTCCTCGGGGAAGCGCTTGACCACCTCATCAATCATGCGCCGTGCCAGCTCGGGCTTCTCCATGCGCAGTGCAAGGCGTCCAAACTCCTGCCAGGCCTCGATCTTCTGGGGAATGGCGTTGGCATCGACCAGCTCGCCCAGCACCTGGGCCGGCACGGCCGGATCGCGGCCACCGCCGATCAAGGCGCCCAGGGCGAACTTCCAGCCCTCATCCCCCGGGTCCTGCAACAAGGCCTGAAGCTCGCTGCGCGCAGCCTTCACGTCGCCCTGGCGCATCGCCAGCGCACCGGCGGCACTGCGCATCGCCAATGAGCGCGGCGCACGCTGCTGCCACAGGGCCAGGCCCTTGGCCGCGGCGCCATCTTCGTTGGCCAGCATGGCGATACGGGTCGCCCGCTCGGCCAGGCCGGCGTCGCCGTCGGTCTGCTGGGCCGCCTGCAGGTACCAGCGCGCGGCCTCGGCCAGCTTGCCCGCCTGCAGGGCGAACTCGCCGGCCAGCACCGGCTCCAGCGCCAGTTCCTCAGTCACCGCAGGCCGTGCAGGCGCCTTGGCGGGCACCGCCGCCAGGGCCTGCGCACAGGCCAGAGACAGCAGCAGAACACTGGGGATGCGAATCAATGCGGGCATCGTCGGCATCGGGGCCTTAAAATGTCGTCCAATGGCCAGCAGCTTATCGCAAGCAACTGAACAATGACCCTGTGGGTGCTCGGACTGAATCACCAGACCGCACCGGTGGAACTGCGCGAACGCGCAGCCTTCGCCGGTGACGCGTTGCCGCGCGCGCTCGGTTCGCTGCGCGATACCCCGCAGATCGCCGAGGCGGTGCTGCTGTCCACCTGCAACCGCACCGAACTGTATGCCGTGGCAGAGTCCGCGCAGGCGCTGGACCAGTGGCTGCAGAGCCAGGCCGGCGACCTGCAGGGCTACCTGTACCAGCACGCCGATGCCGATGCCGTGCGCCACCTGTTCCGGGTGGCGACGGGGCTGGATTCAATGGTGCTGGGTGAGCCGCAGATCCTGGGCCAGGTGAAGGACGCCTGGTCGACCGCGCGCGACCACGGCCTGCTCGGCCAACGCCTGGACCGCCTGTTCCAGCAGACGTTCTCGGTGGCCAAGCGCGCGCGTACCGATACCCAGGTCGGTGCCAACCCGRTATCGGTGGCCTCGGCAGCGGTGCGCCTGGCGCAGAATGCATTTGCCCGTCTTGACGATTCCACCGTGCTGCTGGTCGGCGCCGGCGAGACCATCGAACTGGCCGCACGCCACCTCAGCGAGGGCAAGGTGCGGCGGCTGCTGATCGCCAACCGCACCCTCGCCCATGCGCAGGAACTGGCCAGCCGCCATGGCGGTGTGGCGCTGCCGCTGACCGAACTGGAGCGTCACCTGGCCGAGGCCGATGTGGTGTTCTCGGCCACCGCCGCCCGCGAACCGGTGATCCACCGTGCTGCAGTGGCCAACGCCCTGCGCGCACGCCGGCACAAGCCGATGCTGCTGTTCGACCTGGCCGTGCCGCGCGACATCGAGGCCGACGTTGCCAGTCTCAACGATGCGTTCCTGTACACCGTGGACGACCTCGAGCGCGCGGTGGAAGACAACCGCCGCAGCCGCCGCGAGGCGGCCGCCGAAGCGGAAACGATCATCGACCTGCAGGTCTCGCGCTTCGTCGAAACCCTGCAGGCCAGTGCCCACCAGGCACCGCTGCGGCAACTGCGCGCCTTCGGCGAGGCCACCCGTGCCGAACTGCTGGAACGCGCCCGCCAGCAGCTGGCCAACGGCAAGCCGGCCGACGAAGTGCTGGAACTGCTTGCCCATGGATTGACCAACCGCCTGCTGCACCCGCCGACCGCCGCCCTGCGCGCGGCCGCGCTCAGCGGCGACGCCGACCTGACCCGCGCCGCCGAGCGCCTGTTCCCGGCTGCGCCGGGTTACCACCACCCACCTGTGAGAACCGATGACGCCGACCCTGCGCCGTAAGTTGGAAGCGCTGGCCGAGCGCCGCGAAGAACTGGAACGTCTGCTCGCCGAACCGGAGGTGGTCGCCAACAACGCGCGCTTCCGCGATCTTTCGCGTGAGTTTTCCCAGCTCGAACCGATCGCCACCGCGCTGGCCGATGAAGTGCGTGCCAAGGCCGACTTGGCTGCGGCCGAAAGCATGCGCACCGATCCGGATCTGCGCGAACTGGCCGACGAGGAGATCGCCGCCGCCCAGGCCCGCCTGCAGGAACTGGRGCAGGAACTGGCGCTGCTGCTGGTGCCGCGCGACCCGCGCGATGAAGGCAACCTGTTCCTGGAAGTGCGCGCCGGCACCGGCGGCGACGAGGCGGCGATCTTCGCTGGCGACCTGTTCCGCATGTATGCCCGCTACGCCGAGCGACAGGGCTGGAAGGTCGAGATCGAATCGGACAACCCCGGCGAACATGGCGGCTACAAGGAAGTGGTGGCGCGCGTGGTCGGCCGGGGCGCGTTCTCGCGCCTGAAATTCGAATCGGGCACGCACCGCGTGCAGCGCGTGCCGGCCACCGAATCGCAGGGCCGCATCCACACCTCGGCGGCCACCGTGGCGATCATCCCGGAAGCCGACGAAGTCGATGAGATCGTCATCAACCCGGCTGACCTGAGGATTGATACCTACCGCTCCTCCGGCGCCGGTGGCCAGCACGTCAACAAGACCGAATCGGCGATCCGCATCACCCACGTGCCCAGCGGCGTGGTGGTGGAGTGCCAGACCGAACGCAGCCAGCATGCCAACCGGGACAAGGCGATGAAACGCCTGAAGGCGCAGCTGCTGGATGCCGAGCGCCAGCGCCACGACGCGGCGCAGGCAGAATCACGGCGCCTGCAGGTCGGCAGCGGCGACCGCAGCCAGCGCATCCGTACCTACAACTTCCCGCAGGGCCGGATCACCGACCACCGCGTGGAAGGGCTGACCCTGTACGACCTGCCCAACGTACTGGCCGGCGATCTCGATCCGCTGCTGCAGCGATTGAGCCACGAGCACCAGGTCGACGCCCTGGCCCAGCTTTCGGCGGGCTGACCATGTCGGCCTGGCAGCAGCGGCAGCAACTGCAGCAGGCGATCACGCGCCAGCCCGGCGACTTCGTCGCCTGGGTGATGCTGGCCGACCTGGAACTGGAAGCCGGCGATATCGCGGCCGGTGAGCAGGCTGCGCGACGCGCGCTGCAGCTGCGGCCCAATCATCCTGAAGCGCTTGCCCGGCTCGGCCGGGTGGCATGGATGGCAGGAGCGCATGCCGATGCCGCTACGCTGCTGGGCCAGGCCTCGGCGCTGGCACCGGAGCACCCGGGCATCGCGTTGTGGCTGGGGCACGCGCTGGAAGATGCCAACGATGCCGAAGGTGCATCAGCGGCCTATCGCCGCGCACATGCACTGATGCCCGACGAGCCGTATATCGCCGCGCAGCGCCTCGCCTGGCAGCGTCGCCTGTGCGATTGGCAGGACGTGGATGCGCTGGCCGATCAGGTGCGCGGTGCACTGGTGTCCGGCCAGGGCGTAGTGGAACCCTTCGCGTTTCTCAGCGAAGACGCCAGCGCGGCCGAACAGCTGGCCTGCGCGCGTGCACGCGCCGCCGCGGTGGCGGCATCGGTGCGGCCACTGCCGCCGGCGAAGCTGCGCGAACGAGGCCCACTTCGCGTGGGCTTCCTTTCCAACGGCTTCGGCGCCCATCCCACCGGATTGCTGACGGTGGYGTTGCTGGAGCAGATGAGCCGCGACCCGGCCCTGCAACTGCATCTGTTCGCACTCAATGCCGATGATGGCAGCCGCATCCGACAACGCCTGCAGGCCGCCACCCGGCTGCATGACGTGGTGGGATTGCGCCACGCCGATACGGCCGCGCGCATCCGTGCACAGGGCATCGACCTGCTGCTGGACCTGCGCGGCTGGGGAGGTGGCGGCACGCCGGAAGTACTGGCGATGCGCCCTGCCCCGCTGCAGTTGAACTGGCTGGCCTACCCCGGCACCTCCGGTGCATCGTGGCTGGATGCAGTGATCGCTGACGACTTCGCGCTGCCGTCCTCGCTGGAACCGCACTACAGCGAACGCGTGCTGCGCCTGCCGCGCGCGTTCCAGCCCTCCGACAACACCCGCGTGCTGGAACCGGCGCCGGACCGTGCGGCGTGTGGGCTGCCCGCGCAGGGCACGGTGTTCTGCTGCTTCAACAACAGTTACAAACTCAACCCGCGCAGCATGGGCCGTGCGTTCGCGGTGCTGCAGGCGGTACCTGGCAGCGTGCTGTGGCTGCTGTCCGGCCCCGGCCAGGCCGATGCAAGGCTGCGTTCCGCCGCCAAGGCTGCAGGACTGGATCCGGCGCGCCTGGTGTTCATGGCCAAGCTGCCGCATCCGCAGTATCTGGCCCGCTATCAGCTGGCCGACCTGTTCCTGGATACGAACCCGTACAACGCGCACACCACCGCATCGGATGCACTGTGGGCCGGCTGCCCGGTGCTGACCTGCCCCGGCGCTACCTTCGCCGCGCGCGTGGCCGGCAGCCTCAACCATCATCTGGGGCTCGAGCACATGAACGTCGCCGACGATGCGGCCTTCGTCGCCACCGCCAGTGCACTCGGCAACGACCCGGCCGCGCTGGCTGCCCTGCGTGCCGAACTGGCGCAGGCACGCGAGCGCAGCGGCCTGTTCGACATGGCGGCCTTCGCGCGCGATCTGTCCGCACTGCTTCAGCAGCTGGCCCGCGAACAGGGCTGGCAGGGCCTCGACACGCCCTGACATCGCCCTGCGCTACGCTCGAGCTTCCCTCCCGCGTGGCATGACGATGGCCAAGCTCAAGCGCAAGGAATACGACGAACTGCTGCAGCCGCTGCAGCTGGAACTGACGGCGATGGCACGCTGGGTGCAGCACAGCGGGCAACGCCTGCTGGTGTTGTTCGAAGGACGCGATACCGCCGGCAAGGGCGGTGCGATCCAGGCCATCAGCCAGCACCTCAACCCACGCCAATGCAGGGTGGTGGCGTTGCCCAAGCCCACCGACCGCGAAGCCACGCAATGGTATTTCCAGCGCTACGCCACGCATCTGCCGGCCGCCGGCGAGATCGTGCTGATGGACCGCAGCTGGTACAACCGCGCGGGCGTGGAACGGGTGATGGGCTACTGCAGCGAGACCGAGTACCAGCAGTTCCTGCATCAGGCACCGGTGTTCGAACAACTGCTGGTGGATGACGGCATCCTGTTGTTCAAGTACTGGCTGTGCGTGGACCAGGAGCAGCAGGAGAAGCGTTTCGCCGAACGCCATCTTGATCCGTTGAAGGGGTGGAAGCTGTCGCCGGTGGATCTGAAGTCGCGCAGCAAGTACAGCGCGTACACCGAAGCGCGCGAGGCGATGCTGCGCGCGACCCATCGCGACGGTGCGCCGTGGACGCTGGTGGATTTCAACGACCAGCGGCTGGGTCGCCTGACTCTTGTCCGCAACCTGCTGGACCGGCTGCCGGACACGCGGGTGGATGCGCCCTTGCCGGAGCTGCCGAAACTGAAGGGCAAGCTGCATCGCGAGCACTACGGCGTGCTGAAGCCGATCGAGGATTTCCCGGTCAAGGAGTAGGGTTGGTCGGCAGGGCCTGCGGCCCTGCACCTGCTGCTTTCAGGCAACAGCCAAAGCAACGTCAAAAGCTGCATTGCGTGGGATGGCGGGGCGGTGTCGGAGTGCGGGGACGCCGCAAGTACGTCCTTGTAGGCTTGGCAGCCGCTTGCTCGTGTGCGCAGTCCTGCGCACACGGCAAGGCCGGGGTTGGGCGTCCTGCCCAACCCGCCCGAGGCACGCCTCGGGCCCATGCGGCTGACACCCCGCAATCCGACACCGCCCCACCTTCGACAGATTTCCGGTGGCTGATGGATTCACGCCATGCGTGAATGTATGTCCATCGAAATCGAATATTTCGACAATTGAACGAAGAGCATCCAAGCATGGCGTGGATCTACGTGTCGACCAAGGTCGACACCCACCAAGAGCAGGCCATGTAATTCCCGCAGCTTGCGGAGAATTGTCGAAGGCGGGGTGGGTCCGGTTGCGGGGGCGTGAGCCGCATGGATGCGGCGACCGAGCCTACAGGGACGTATTTACGGCGTCCCCCGCAACCGGACCCACCCCGCCTCCCCACAGGAAACCTGCTTCTGCTGTTGCTTCGACTGTTGCTGTTGCTGTTGCTGTTGCTGTCGAGGTTGCCGGCCAGCGGCCGGCACTACCGCTTCTGTGGGTGCAGGGCGCAGCCCTGCCCCTCCCCTTATTTGGCAGCAGCAATCTGCTTTTCGATGTCCGCCGCGGTGACCGGGCCCAGGAAGCTGTGGGCCAGCTTGCCCTGCGGGTCGATCAGATGGGTCAGCGGCAGGCCACGCGGGGTGGCGAAGTCGGCCGGCGGGTCGAACGGATCGACGACCACGATCGGATAGGTCACCGGATGCTTGGTCAGGAACGCCTGCATCTCCGGAACCTCGATGTCCTCGTAGGCCAGGCCCACCACTTCGATGTTGCTGCGCATGGCATGCAACGCCGACAGCTCGGGCATTTCCTTGCGGCAGGGCGCGCACCAGGTCGCCCAGAAATTCACCACCACCCACTTGCCACGATGCGCGGCCAGGTCGTAATCGCTGCCATCGACCGCCTTCATCTTCAGCGTCGGGAACTCGGCAGTGACACGTTCGGCGGGCGTGTCCTCCACCGGCGCCGGCGCGGCCGGGGTCGGTGCCTGTGCCGGCGGCTGGCTGCTGGCCGGGGTCGGCTCCTGCGCGGGTTTGCAGGCGGCCAGGGCCAGCAGCGCAGCCAGCAGCAACGGGGTCTTGCAGGTCATGGGGCGTCTCCAGAATCAGGGTAGATGTCGCTGACGCGACGCTTGAGGCGTTCACGCAGCGGCAGGCGCAGTTCATCCAGTGCGGCCAAGGCGGCCCGGCCGAGGCTGTCATCGCGGTAAGGCAGGTGTTGTTCGGCCACCGGAATGCGCAGCTGCGTGCATTCGTACAGATCGCCCAGGCTGACCTGGTCCAGGTCGCGGGCCAGCAGCCACTCGCCGCGCTCATCGCGGCGCAGCAGGCCGATGCCCTCCAGGTGGCAGGCCAGGTCCTGCAGCAGCGAGTCGGTCAGCATCGGTTCCAGCCGCAGGATCTCGTCGTCGGCCAGGCCCCTGCCCTTGGCGCGTGCGTGCTGGAAGCGCCCGAGCAGGCGCAGCAGGCCATAGAACTCGTAGCCCTGCGGCAGGCGCAGTTCCACCGGTTGGTAGCGGAAAGCCGCCATCGACGACGCCAACGACGCGCCCAGCAGCACGGCCACCCAGCAGAGGTAGATCCACAGCAGCAGGATCGGCACGAAGGCCACCGTGCCATACAGCTTCTGGTAGGACTGGAAGCTGCCCAGGTAGGCGCCGATGCCCCACTTCACCAGCTCCAGGATCACTGCGGCGAGAATCGCGCCCGGAACCGCATGGCGCCACTTCACGGTGTGGTGTGGCACCACCCGGAACATCAGGGTGATGCAGACGAATTCGATCAGGATCGGCGCCAGCCGCAAGGCGAGATCGGCCAGCCAGCGCCCCTCCTGCGTGCCGAACAACGGCATCGCGAACACCCGCGCCGACACCGCCAGCGATGCAGCGGCGAGCATCGCGCCCAGGGTCAGCACCGTCCAGTAGACCAGGAAGCGGGTCAGCCGCGGCCGACTGCTGCCGACGCGCCAGATCTGGTTGAAGGTCTCTTCAACACTGTTGAGGGTGATCAGCAGCGAGATGACCAGGGCGATGAAACCGGCGGCAGTGAGCTGGCCGGCGCTGGCCGAGAACTGCCGCAGGTAGCCTTCGGCAGCGCGCGCGGCATTGGGCACGAAGTTGGAGAAGACGTAGTCGCTGAGCTGGTCGCTCCAGCGATCGAACACCGGGAAGGCCGAGAGCACGCCAAATACCACGATCGCCAACGGCACCAGCGCGAACACCGTGGTGTAGGCCAGCGCGGCGGCGGCCTGGAACAGGCGGTCGTCGAGGAAGCGGCGCCACAGGAAGCGGCCGAAGCTGGCGGCGCGTGCGCGATCCCGCGCGCGCTCCATCCACAAATTGAGCGTATCCAAAGGTTCCATCGGCGCAAGGGTACCCGATGCGGAATCGGTGCAGGATAGCCATACTGGCGTCCACACGATGAGGAGAGCTGGGCGCGATGGGCGAAATCCTGGTGCTGTACTACAGCCGCGGCGGTTCGGTGGCACGGCTGGCGCGCCAGATCGCGCGGGGCATCGGCGAGGTTCCGGGCATGGCAGCGCGGCTGCGCACGGTGCCGCCGGTGGCTGCCGTTACCCAGACCGCGCAGCCGCCGGTACCCGACGATGGCGCGCCCTATGTAAGCGTGCAGGACCTGGCGGAGTGCCAGGGACTGCTGCTGGGCAGCCCTACCCGTTTCGGCAACATGGCCGCGCCGGTCAAGCATTTCCTTGACGGCCTCGGCGCCGAATGGGTGAACGGCACGCTGGCCGGCAAGCCGGCCGGGGTGTTCACGTCCACTGCGTCGATGCATGGCGGCCAGGAGTCGACCCTGCTGTCGATGCAGGTACCTCTGCTGCACCACGGCTGCCTGATCGTCGGCATTCCGTTCACCGAGCCGGCGCTGAGCCACACCACCAGTGGCGGCACGCCGTATGGCGCCAGCCACGTGGCCGGCGCCGCCGACGACCCGCAACCCACCGACGATGAGGCGGTACTGGCGCGGGCGCTGGGCCGGCGCGTGGCCGACATCGCGCAGCGGCTGGCGCGATGAGCACCGCGCCGCGCACCGTGCTGCTGCTGGCCCTGATGGGGCTGGCGGCGCTGTTTGCCGGCTGGTTCATCAACGACAGGCACTGGCTGGCCACCCAGCTGGTGTTCACTGCGCCGCCGCTGGCGCTGGCCATCGCCCTGCGGCTGGGCTGGCGCAAGGCCGGGTTCTGGGCGGCGGTGCTGGCCCTGGGCTGGTTCAGCCACGGCGTGATGAGCGCCTGGAGCCATCCCGAGACCCGCTGGCTGGCACTGATCGAAATCGTGCTGGCGCTGCTGGTGATCTTTTCGGCCAGCCTGCCCGGCCTGCGCGCCCGTTTCGGGCGGCGGCGCTGACGCTGCGCCCGGTGGGCCGTATCATCTGCGTTCCCGGCCCCGCGCCGCTGTACCTGCCTTGGTTTCGCGCATGCACATGATGGAAGAGCTCCTGGTCGTCACCACCGGTGGCACGATCGACAAGATCTATTTCGACGACAAGTCGGACTACCAGATCGGCGACCCGCAGATCGGCATGATCCTGCGCGAACTGGGGGTCACGTTCCGTTTCAACGTGATTCCGATCCTGCGCAAGGATTCGCTGCACATCAACGACGACGATCGTGAGCTGATCCGCGCGACGATCGCCGCGCAGCCCACCCGCCACGTGCTGGTGACCCACGGCACCGATTCGATGGTGCAGACSGGCMAGGTGYTGRMGWCGATCMCSGACAAGACSATCGTGATGACCGGTGCRYTGAGCCCGGCGCGTTTCCGTGGTTCGGATGCGGAGTTCAACATCGGCTGTGCGATCGGTGCGGTGCAGTCGCTGCCGGCGGGGGTGTTCATCGCAATGAACGGCCGGATCTTCGACCCGCAGCATGTGCGCAAGAACGTGGCGGCGAACCGGTTCGAGTCGGTTTGAGGGATTGAAGGCGCGCCGTCGCGCGGATGGGTTCAGCGTTTTGGTTGCTGCTGGGTTGAGGGGGTGATCCCCCCGACGCAGGACACGCCATAAACCCATCCCTGGGGGCTCGATGGCGCCTTGCTCGTGTGCGCTGTCCTGCGCACACGGCAAGACCGGGGTTGGGCGTCCTGCCCAACCCGCCCGAGGCATGCCTCGGGCCCATGGCGCCAACGGTCCTGCGTCGGGGGGATCACCCCCTCCTGACAGATCATCGCGCGCGGCCAGCAAGGTCAAGGGCAGAGCAAGAGCAAATGCACTGCTGCACATTGCTTTCTCCGCTTCGCCGCCCCTAAAAAAAACACCCCGGCCGAGGCCGGGGCGTGCCCATGGAGAGGGGCTTGGGCTCAGTACTGGGCGTTGACGGTCACGCCCGAGAAGGTGCTGTAGGCCTTCACCCGCACGTACCAGGTACCGGCGGTGGGGCTGTTGACGGTGCAGGTCTCGTTGTTGCCGCTCAGGTACGGGCGGCAGGTGTAGACGGTGTCGGTCGGGGCACTGCCCTGGCGCAGGTACAGGTCGGCATCACCGCTGCCGCCACTGATCGCCACGCGCAGCTGCGTGCTGCCAGCCGGGACGTTGACGGTATAGCTGAGCGATGCGCCGCTGGCTGCGCCGAGGCCGGTAACCGGCACGTTGTTCTGCAGCACGGTGCCACCCGGGTTGGGCGTGGTGCCGTTGATCGCGGCAGTCACCGCGGCATCGGCGTCGATGATGCCGGCGCCGCAACCACCCGAGCACGCACCCGGCAGCGGACGCGCGGTGCTCTTGATGATGCTTTCCACCTGCGCCGGGCTGAGCGGGCTCGGTGCCACCGACTGCATCAGTGCAACCACGCCCGCCACATGCGGTGCCGCCATCGAGGTGCCGTTGTAGGACGCATAGCTGGCGCTGCCCGGGGTGGTGGTGCCGCTGTTGAGGGTGGACAGGATGCTCTGGCCCGGTGCGGAGATGTCGATGCCGGTGCCGTAGTTGGAGAAGCTGGCACGCGCACCCGCCGAGGTGGTGGCCGCCACGGCGATCACGTTCGGGCAGTTGGCCGGTACCGCGCTGGAGACGTTGGTGTTGCTGTTGCCGGCAGCGACCACCACGGTGGTGCCGCGGCCGACCGCGCCGTTGATCGCGTTCTGGTAAGTGGTCGAGCAGCTGCCGCCGCCGCCCAGCGACATGTTGATGACCTCGGCCGGGTTGGCGTTGGCCGGCACACCGCTGACCGTGCCACCGGAGGCCCAGACGATCGCGTCGGCGATGTCGGAGGTGTAGCCGCCGCACTKGCCSAGCACGCGCACCGGCACGACCTTGGCGTTGWAGGCGRYRCCGGCCACGCCGGTGCYGTTGTTGGTCACCGCAGCGACCGTGCCGGCCACGTGGGTGCCATGCCAGCTGGAGTTGGAGGCCGGAATGCCCGAGCCGCACTCGTTGGCGCCGTACCAGTCACCCTCATCGTTCGGATTGCTGTCACGGCCACCGCCATCGCGCGCCATCGCCGCGTCGCTGATGAAGTCATAGCCGGGCAGGATGTTGGCGTTGAGGTCGGCATGGTTGGTGATGCCGGTATCGATCACCGCCACGACCACACCGGTGCCGGTGGCCTTGTCCCAGGCCGGACGCACGTTGATCGAGGCGTTGGATGTACCGAAGCCCCATTGCTCGCTGAAACGGGTGTCGTTGGGGGTCAGCGTCGCGCGCATGATCTGGTCGACTTCGACGTATTCGACGTTCGGGTCGGCGGCCAGCTTGCGCATCAGCAGCTCGGATTCGGCCTGGTCCAGCGCACGGTCGGTCCTGACCACGGTGGAGCCGACGGCAAGCCTGCGGACCTGCTGCAGGCCCAGCGCGCGGCCCTGGCTGCTGGCGATGCCGGCAGCGGCCGTCTTCAGCGAAGAGGCCAGCGCGGTGGTGTTGGCCACCGGCGCACTGCCGTCGCGGTACTTCACGATGAAGCGCTGGTGGGTCGGCGCGGACTGCAGGCCGCTGAGCTGGACATCACCGGCCAGCGCAGGCGTGGCCAGCAGCAGCGATGACAGGACGGACGCACCAAGGACCACCCACACACGACGCACACGCGGTTGCGTTACCTGGGACATCGGATTTCCCTTCTAATGGTAGGAATGCCGGAATCGGCAGAAGCACCGGCCTGAACCGTGGGCTGGCTTGCGATGGCGAGGTTCGGGTCCGGCGAGCCAGCGGATTCCCCTGACCATCCGCTGTGTTGATGACGCTAGTGGCTCAAACCGGACACCACAAGATTTTCAGCGTCTTTTCAGCAAGATGAAATGTTGGATCTGAGACTTTCCGGGTCGAGGGTTTGTGAAGGTGAAGGAACTTTCGCGTCAGCTGCACGTACCTGACTGCGGAATGTCCTGTCCCGCCATGTCTTTGCCGACATCGGCGAACAGCCGCCGGGCATGGCCCGGCCGGGCCATGCCCGGCGGACGTACGCCTGAAACGCAGAAAGCCCGTCGCGGGGACGGGCTTTCCGAAAAGTCACCGGGCATGGCCCGGCGCTACGCGTTCGCGTGGGCGATCAGCCCAGCTTGACCAGCCAGCCGTGGCGGTCCGGCAGGCGACCGTACTGGATGTCGGTCAGTTCCTTGCGCAGTGACATGGTCACTTCGCCGGCCGGCGCATTGATGTCGCCCACCGAGAAGCCTTCGCCCTTCAGCTGGCCGATCGGGGTGACCACCGCAGCGGTACCGCAGGCGAACACTTCGGCGATCTCGCCGGAGGTCACGCCCTGCTTCCACTCATCGATGGTGACCTTGCGCTCTTCGACCTTCATGCCGCGGTCGCGGGCCAGCTGCAGGATGCTCTCGCGGGTGATGCCCTCGAGGATGCTGCCGGACAGTTCCGGCGTGACCAGCGTGCCGTCCTTGTAGACCAGGAACACGTTCATGCCGCCCAGTTCTTCCAGGTACTTGCCTTCGACCGGGTCCAGGAACAGCACCTGCGAGCAGCCCTGTGCCTGCGCCTTCTGCTGCGGCAACAGCGACGCGGCGTAGTTGCCACCGCACTTGGCCGCACCGGTACCGCCCTTGGCCGCACGCGCGTACTCGGTGGACAGCCAGATCGACACCGGGGCGACGCCCTTGGCGAAGTACGGGCCAGCCGGGCTGGCGATGACGTAGTAACCGGCCTTGTGCGCGCCGCGCACGCCAAGGAACGCTTCATCGCCGATCATGAACGGACGGAAATACAGGCTCGACTCATCGGCCGACGGCACCCAGGCGCTGTCGACGGCGATCATCTGCTTCAGCGATTCGACGAAGATCTCCACCGGCAGTTCCGGCAGCGCCAGGCGCTGCGCCGAACGCTGCAGGCGGCGGCCGTTGGCATCGGGGCGGAAGGTCCAGATCGAACCATCGGCATGGCGGTAGGCCTTGATGCCTTCGAAGATCTCCTGGCCGTAGTGCAGCACGGCCGCGGCCGGGTCCAGCTGCAACGGACCGTAGGCGCGCACGTTGGCGTTGTGCCAGCCGGCATCCTTGTCCCAGCGCACTTCCACCATGTGGTCGGTGAAGTGCAGGCCGAAGCCCGGCTTCTCCAGGATCTGGGCGCGCTCTTCAGCGCTGCGCGGGTGGTCCGAACGGGTGACGGCGAAGCTGGGAATGGACTGGGACACCGGAGATTTCCTGTTCTGGTTGCGGGTAATGCCGGGCCCGCGTCACTGCGGGCCGTGGGTCAAAGCATGCCGGTTTCGAGCCGTGCGGCCTCGGACATCATGTGMTGGYTCCACGGCGGGTCGAAGACCAGCTCGACGTCGGCCTCGGCCACCGTCGGGATCATTTCAAGCTTGCTGCGCACGTCGTCGACCAGGATGTCGCCCATGCCGCACGCAGGCGCGGTCAGGGTCATCTTCACGTCGATCTCGCGCTGCCCTTCGTCGAGGTGCTTGATCTCCACCTCGTAGACCAGGCCCAGTTCGACGATGTTGACCGGAATTTCCGGGTCGAAACAGGTGCGCAGCTGCTGCCAGACCAGTTGTTCGACCTGCTCGTCGCTGGCATCGTCGGGCAGTTCCAGCGGTGCCGGCGCTTCCTTGCCGATGGCATCGCCATCCTTGCCGGCGATGCGGAACAGATTGCCCTCGACGAACACCGAATAACTGCCCCCCAGCGCCTGGGTGATGTACCCATAGCTGCCGGCGGGCAAGGTCACGGTGTCGCCCTGCGGGACCATCACGGCCTCGCAATCGCGTTCGAAGTGGACAGGTTCGCTGCTACGGGAATACATGGGGACCGATATGGGGCTGCGGCATAAGCCACGCAAGCGGTCATTCTAGCGTAGGCGCCCCGCCCTCGCCGGTGCACTGCGGCAAACCACAGTATCCTGTGGGCGACCTTCAGGAGCTTCGATGTCCTCCAATGCCGCACGCGCCAGGACCGTTACCTGGCTCTGGCCCTTCATGTTGTTGCTGGCGCTGGCCACCGCCCCCCTCGCCTGGATGCTGATCGCCCTGTTCACCGGCCGTCCGGTCGGCTGGATGGCGGTACTGACCGCCCTGGAACTGGTGTTCATGCTGCGTCTGGGCACGCTCGGTCCCGGCAAGCTGCGCATCGCCCTGGTCGTGCTGGGCACGCTGCTGGTGGCCGCGATCTCGAACTGGGCGATCGCCAGTGCCTGGATGGGCGGCTCGATGGGCCTGAACCCCTGGGACGCCTCGCTGCGGATGGGCCCGCACCTGGCCTGGACGCTGATCACCCTGGCCAATGGCGTGATCGAATGGCTGTGGCTGGCGGTGAGCGTCGCCGTAGGCGCCTGGCTGGCGCGTTGATCGCGCCGGTGATGCCCTGGTAGATCCACGCCATGCGTGGATGGGGTGGTTGGATCCGGGGTCAGAGCCCTTTCCTGCGGAAAGGGATCCGACCCCAACCCTCAATGCCCGCCGTCGAGCGCCTTCAGCTCGCTGACCAGCGACGCCGCTGCCTCGGCACCATCGCCGTACAGCATGCGGGTGTTGTCGGCATAGAACAGCGCATTCTCGATACCGGCAAAGCCGGTGCCCTTGCCCCGCTTGATCACCACCACGTTGCGGGCATTGACCACGTCCAGTACCGGCATGCCGTAGATCGGACTGGCCGGATCGGTGCGCGCCACCGGGTTGACCACGTCGTTGGCGCCGATCACCAGCACCACGTCGGTGGTGGCGAACTCGGGATTGATGTCGTCCATGTCCGCGATCAGGTCGTACGGCACCCCCGCTTCGGCCAGCAGCACGTTCATGTGCCCGGGCATGCGCCCGGCTACCGGGTGGATGGCGAACTTGACCTTCACCCCGCGCGTGATCAGCCGCTGCGCCAGCTCCCAGATCTTGTGCTGGGCCTGGGCCACGGCCATGCCATAGCCGGGCACGATCACCACGCGTTCGGCAAAGCCCATCATCGCCGCCACGTCGGCCGCTTCGATGGGCTTCTGCGAACCGGAAATCGCCTGCGCCTCACCACCGGCGCCACCACCGAAGTTGGAGAACAGCACGTTGCGGATCGGCCGGTTCATGGCCTTGGCCATCAACCGGGTCAGCAGGATGCCGGCCGCACCGACCATCATGCCGGCGATGATCAGCGCCTCGTTGCCCAGCACGTAGCCTTCGAACGACACCGCCAGGCCGGTGAACGCGTTGTACAGCGAGATCACCACCGGCATGTCGGCGCCACCGATCGGCAACGTCATCAACACGCCCAGCGCCAGTGCCAGCACGAAGAAGGCGACGATCGCCCAGGTGCTGAGCGTGCTGGCGGCGATGATGCCCAGCACCACCACGGCCAGCGCCACCAGCAGGTTCATCACCTGCTGGCCCGGCCAGGTCACGCGCTTGTCGAGGCGGCCATCGAGTTTGGCCCAGGCGATCACCGAGCCGGACAGCGACACCGCACCGATCGCCGCGCCCACCACCGCCAGCACCAGCACCGTGCCGGACGGCTGCCGCGCGGCCAGATCGGCCAGCGCCTGCGCACTCCAGTGGGTGGTATCGCGGTTGGCCAGGAAGGCATAGCGCAGCAGTTCCACCGCACCGATGGCGGCCGCCGAGCCGCCGCCCATGCCGTTGTACAGCGCGACCATCTGCGGCATGTCGGTGACGGCGACCTTGCCCGCCGACCACCAGGCGAGGCCGGCCCCCAGCAGCAGTGCCACCAGGATCAGCGGCACGTTGTGCAGTTCGGGCAGGAAGAAGGTCGCCACCGTGGCCAGCAACATGCCCAGCCCCGCCCAGCGGATACCGCTGCTTGCGGTCATCGGCGAGGCCATGCGCTGCAGGCCGAGCAGGAACAGGGTGGCGGCGACCAGGTAGCTGGCCTTGACCAGCCAATCGAGCAGTTCGACGGTGCTGATGTTCAAGCCTGCGGCTCCTTCGGTTCATCGTTGCCGGCCTTGCGCACGCTCGGCTTGAACATTTCCAGCATGCGCGCGGTGACCACATAGCCGCCGGCGGCGTTGCCGGCGCCGAGCACCACGGCAAGGAACCCCAGCACCTTCTCCAACGGCGTCTGTGCGTGCCCCAGCACCACCATCGCGCCGATCAGCACGATGCCATGGATGAAGTTGGAGCCCGACATCAACGGGGTATGCAGGATCACCGGGACCCGGGAAATGATCACGTGGCCGGCAATGGCGGCCAGCATGAAGATGTACAGCGCCACGAACCCGTCACTCACCGGCAACGCTCCTGCTCTGTCTTCGTCGCCCCATCATAACCATGGGCTGAACCCTGCGCGCGTCCCGGTCAACCACGGCCGCGCTCACGCGTTGTCGATGGTGACCCCTGCCGAGGAACCGTACCCTGTGCTGGTGAGCAGCCCTGTCCCCTCAACCACCGATGCCGACGCCGTTCCGGCCTCGCTGGAAGCGTTCCTGGCCAGCGTCGGGCCGCGCGCCTTCCGCTTCGCCGAGGCCGGCCTGCGCCAGCGTGATGACGCGCTGGATGCGGTGCAGGACGCGCTGCTGCGCATGCTGGACTATGCCGACAAGCCGGCCGCCGAGTGGGCGCCGTTGTTCTGGAGCATCCTGCGCCGGCGCGTGATCGACCTGCAGCGCCGCCGCCGTTTCCGCCTGCCGTTCTGGCGCGACAACCAGGATGCCGATGGCGGCGAGATCGACTGGGCCGACCCCGCACCGGACCCTTCGCAGGCGCACGAGCAGCGCCAGCAGTACCAGCAGCTGGTGCAGGCACTGCGCGACCTGCCCGCCCGCCAGCGCGAGGCATTCACCCTGCGCGTGCTGCAGGACCTGGACGGGGCCACCACCGCCCGCGCCATGGGCTGCAGCGAAGGCGCGGTAAAGACCCATCTGGCGCGCGCCCGACAGGCGCTGCAGAATCAACTGGAGATGCACCCGTGAACCGCCCCCTGCCTTCCGATGACGCCCTGCGCAGCCTGCACGCGCAGTCGCTGCAGGCGCTGTCGCCGGCCACCCTGGCACGCCTGCGCAGTGCCCGTCACAGCGCCGGTGCGGCGCACGCCGGTCGCTGGCGCTGGTGGCTGGCCAGCGCCTGTTCGCTGGTGATCGCGCTGGGCATCGGCGTCCAGTTCGTCGGCCCGGGCGATCATCAGGGCGCGATCAGCACGCCGATCGTCGCTGCGGAAGAAGACAATGGCGTGCTGTACGACGAGAATCCCGATCTGTACCTGTGGCTGGGCGACAACGACCTGGCGATGGAGTGAACCATGCTGCGATACCCCTCCCTGCCCCTGCTGATCGCCCTGACCCTGCTGCCCGCTGCATCGGCACTGGCGCAGGCCACCGCGCCGGTGCCTGCCGCGCGGCCGGCACCTGCTGCCGCGCCGCTGCCGAACTGGGAACAGCTGAGCCCGGCCCAGCGCGAAGCGCTGTTGGCCCCGTTGCGTGACCGCTGGAACGGCGCCGATCCCGCGCAGCGCCAGCGCATGCTGTCGCACGGCCAGCGCTGGCAGTCGATGAGCCCGGAAGAGCGCGACAAGGCCCGCCGCGGCCTGCGCCGCTTCGAGCACATGAGCCCGGAACAGCGCGAGCAGGCCCGGGCGTTGTTCGGCCAGATGCGTGACCTCAGCCCGGCCCAGCGCGATGCCATGCGCGAGCGCTGGTCGCAGATGACCGCAGACGAACGCAGGGAATGGGTGCGGGACAACCCGCCGCCGGCGAAGCCGCGGTAACCCGCCATCGAAGGCGGACCGCCGGGCCATGCCCGCGGGTTCACCGGATGTCGCTGCACCCGCCGGGCATGGCCCGGCGCTACCGGCTTACGCCTGCCAGCGCGTTTTCGCCAACAGCTCATCTTCCCAGTCGAAGCCCAGCTGGCCGTCGCGCACGAACAGGGCGACGAAGTTCATCAGGTTGCGCGCATACATCTCGCTGGCCTGGGTTGCACCCCGGCTGGCCAGGCCCAGCGGGCCATCGATGGTCACGCCCTGGTGCTCGATGCATTGGCCGGGCTCGGTCAACGCGCAGTTGCCACCGCTCTCGGCGGCCAGATCGACGATCACGCTGCCGGCAGCCATGCCTTCGACCATCGCGGCGGTGACGATCGTCGGCGCCTGACGTCCCGGCACCGCGGCAGTGCAGATCACCACGTCCACGCTGCGCAGGTGGTCGCCAAGACGGCGCTGCTGTTCACCACGCTCTTCATCGGTCAGCGCCCGCGCATAACCGCCCTCGCCTACCGCGCTCACCCCCAGGTCGAGGAAGCGCGCACCAAGCGACTGGATCTGTTCGCGGGTTTCCGGGCGCACGTCGAAGCCCTCCACCTGCGCACCCAGGCGGCGTGAGGTGGCAATGGCCTGCAGGCCGGCGACACCGGCGCCGATCACCAGCACCTTGGCTGGACGCACGGTACCGGCCGCCGTGGTCAGCATCGGGAAGAAGCGCGGCGCGCGTTCGGCAGCAATCAATGCCGCCTTGTAGCCGGCCATGCCGGCCTGCGAACTGAGTACGTCCATCGCCTGCGCGCGCGTGGTGCGCGGCAACTGCTGCAGCGGGAACAGGTGCAGGCGGTCATCCGAAGCCAATGCGGCCAACGCAGGGTCGGCCGCCGGGGTCAGCAGGCCGACCACACTGGCGCCCGGCTTCAGCTGGGCCAGCACCTCGGCCGGTGGCGCCTGCACGCACAGCAGGATGTCGATCTCGGCCCAACGGGCGGCGTCGAAGGCGCGGGCACCTGCGTCGTCGTAGGCGGCATCGGTGAAACCGGCGGCCTGGCCCGCACCGGGCTGGTACCACACGGTGATGCCCAGCGCACCGAGCTTGCGCGCCGTTTCCGGCGTGAGCGCAACGCGTCGTTCGCCCGGCGCGGTCTCCTTGATCCCCAGCAACGCCACGGCCATGCAGATTCCCGCTGATCGGTGAGTGGGTCCGATCCTAGCAGGCGTACGTGGCTCAGTGCAGCGTCGCACCACCCGGGTCGAGGCGGTCGAGCACGCCCTGCATGGCGCTGTCGAAGGCGCCATCGTCGATGTGGGGACGCAGGCGACCCAGCCGCACCATCACCGCCAGTTCCTCGGGTGAGGCCACGCAGAAGCGCACGCCACGACGGTTGACGAACAGCAGGCGCGAGGAAATCGGGCTGATCCAGGACAGTTTGCCCGCCTGCACCTTGCCATCCTTGTCGACGAAGTCCAGCCAGTTGCCGATCTCCATCCGGCGGAAGCGGTCGGCATCGGCATTGTCGAAATCGTCGGTATTGAARGTACCGCCCAGTTCCACTGCCGGCGTTTCCGGTGCCGGCGGCGCGGGCAGCACCACCTGCGGCAGCTCCGGCAACGCGCGCTGCAGCTCCGGTCGCGATTCGGCGATGCCCTGCAATGTGTCGTGCAGCGCATCGATGGCTGCGGTGGCTGCGTCGCCATGCACGCCGACGCTGGCAAACACCTTGGCCAGCATCGGCTGCCAGGCCTGCAGCCACGGCTTGCCGACGATCTGCCGGCGGGCCTCGGCCACTTCCTCAAGCAGGCCGTCAGCCAGGGTCAGCGCCTCGGCCACCGAGGCACCCTCCTCGCCCTCGCGCAGCAGCGCCAGGGTCAGATGGTGCTGCCAGGGCTGGCGCAGGAACTCGGCGATGGCCGGCGGCAGGGTGGCATCGCCGATGCGGCGATCCAGTTCGGCACCGGCACGGGTGCGGGCCATTTCCAGCTTTTCCTGGCCGCGCTGGGTCTCGGCGGCCCGCCGCTCGGCGATTTCCACGCGACGGCGGTGCTGTACCAGGAAATCGCGGAATTCTTCTTCCAGGGTCAGGAAGATCGCCAGGTTCTCGTTGAACTCGGCGACCAGCCGCTCGATGATCTCCTCCACCTTGGCCATCAGCATGCGTTCGGCCTGGCTTTCGCCGGTGTTGCCCTCGCAGGCTTCGGCCAGCGAATTGAGCAGCTTGCGCGCCGGATGGGTCTTCTGCACGAACATGCGGCGGTCCAGCATCGCCACCTTCACGAACGGAACCACCAGGCGGCCGATCAGCTCACGCGAGCGGCCTTCCAGTTCGCGCTCATCGAGCATCACGTCGAACAGCATGCCGACCAGGTCGATCGCATCCTCGTCCTGCGCGTCCAGCCGGGTCTGGCCCGGGTCGACGCCCAGCCGGGTAGCGCTGGACAGCACTTCGCTCTTCAGCCGCTGCGCCAACGATTCGCCGTCCTCGCCGATCGCCGCACGCAGGGTCGCACTGGGCGTGGCCTGCAGCAGCGACAGCACCGACATCATTTCGCGCTGGCTCAACGGGCGATGCTGGCCGACCGCGACCTGCGCCGCAGAGGTTGCGTCGTCGCGCACGTGGCGGGTCTGCTGCAGCAGTTCGTGCAGGGCTTCCAGCAGCATGCCCTGCTGGCCGGAATAGGCTTCACCGGACGGGCTCTCTTCGCCACCAGCATGTTGCTGCATGTGGCCACGACGCTCCGACCAGCGCGCGGCAAATCGCTGCGCCCAGGCCGGCGCGGCCTGTTCGTCGTCATTGAATTCGTTGTCAACGCCCGGCGCCGTGCGCTGCTCGACCAGATCATCCAGGCCATGCGGAACGTGCTGCGCCGGGGCCGGCGCCAGTGGTCGGCGCGGCGCACCCATCTGCGACATCACCCCGGCCGCAGCCAGGTGCTCGTCCAGCTTCTCGTAGATGCGGCCCACCGGCGCGCGCAGGTCGCGCTCGCACAGCTTGATCAGCACCAGGTGTACTTCCGGGGCCAGCTCGCAGCCGGCGAAGGCTTCGTGGATGGCCACGCCCAGATGCTCGGGGCTGATCGGGTTGCGGTCAGCGTCGAGTTCGATACCGCCGCCCAGCCAGCCCAGGCGGCGGTCGAGCCGCGCCAGCACCGGCTTGAAGTCGCGCAGCAGCACGGTGGCGAAGTTGCGCACCGCCAGCCGTGATTCCAGTACATGTTCCGGCACCAGGCTCAGGCCATCCTGGGCCTGCCCGGCCAGGGTCAGCTCGGCAGAGACGGGCTCGCCCGCCGCCAGGCCGGCCCAGGCATGGCCGAGATGGGCGGCAAAAGCACCGGCGATCTCTTCACGGCGGCGGCGCAGCTCGCGCATCGCGTCCAGGAACAGCAACTGCGACGAGCCGGCATTGCCGGCACGGTCGAACAGGGCATCGTCGAAGCGGGCCAGTGCCGCGCCAAAGGCCTGGCACAACGCCGGCAGGACGATGTCCCGGGCAAGCTGGAGCTGGGCCGGGTCACGGCCCGGCGATCCCATCGGAGTGGGCGCGCTCATCATTCGGGAAGGCTCCCCACCTTCTCTGGTGCGACAGACATCATGGACATCGCGACGGCCGGTACACCCCATGCACCGGTCCTTCGATGGTAGGCCGCCCAGCCCATCGCGGACAGTGAAACAGTCCTCACTTCAAACCTCATGAACGGCGGCCCGGCAATATTACGTATCGTAAGCCGTGCGGGGCCTGCGAGGCGAGGGGAAGCGGGGCTCCGTGATCCGCCAGTGGCATGATGTTCATCACAGTTTGCTATTCAGGGGTCTGACGCGACACAAACGGCGTCATCTACCTCCCCGACTATAATCAGCGACCCGTGATGACCGGTTCAGACTCCATGCCCGACCCTGCCGCCCTGCTTGCCCTGGATGCCCGCCGCTCGGTGCCCTCGCGGCAACTGGGCGAGCCCGGACCGGACCCGGCCACCCTGCAGCGGATGCTGACCTCGGCGGTCCGCGTGCCCGACCACGGCAAGCGCGTACCGTTCCGCTTCCTGAAGATCGCCGGCGATGCGCGTCACACTCTGGGCGACTTCCTGGCCGCGCGCAGCCGTGAGCGCGACCCGCATGCCGGCGACGCCGTGTTCGAGAAGGACCGCCAGCGCTTCAGCCATGCACCGCTGGTGATCGTGGTGGTGGCCAGCCCCCGCCCGGACCCGAAGGTACCGGCACAGGAACAGCTGATGACCGCCGGCTGTGTGTGCTTTGCTCTGTTGCAGGCGGCACAGGCGCTGGGCTTCGGCGCGCAGTGGCTGACCGCATGGATGGCCTTCGATCCTGCCGTGCACGCCCACCTGGGGCTGGCCGAGGGCGAAGGCATTGCCGGCTTCATCCACATCGGCACGCCCAAGGCCGAAGTCCCCGAGCGCGAGCGCCCCGATGCCGCGGCCCTGCTGCAGGACTGGACCGGCCAGTGAACGCCGTGATTCCCGTGGCGATACCGCCGCCGCTGTACCTGGTCGACGCCAGCATCTACGTGTTCCGCGCCTGGCATTCGCTGCCGGACGAATTCCAGGACAGCCAGGGCTGGCCGACCAACGCCGTGCACGGCTTCGCCCGTTTCCTGCTGGACCTGCTGGAGCGCGAACGCCCCCGGCACATCGCCATCGCCTTCGACGAAGCACTGGACAGCGGCTTCCGCCACCGCCTGTACCCGGCCTACAAGGCCAATCGGGACCCGGCGCCAGAAGCGCTCAAGCGTCAGTTCGTGCACTGCAAGGCGTTGTGCGCAGCGCTCGGCCTGGCGGTGCTTGCCCACCATGATTACGAAGCCGACGACCTGATCGGCAGCGCCCTGCATGGCCACCGCAGCAGCCATCGCGGCGTGATCATTTCCGCCGACAAGGACCTGTCGCAGCTGCTGCTCGACCATGACGAGCAATGGGATTACGCACGCAACCAGCGCTGGGACGTGGCCGGGGTCAAGGCCCGGCACGGCGTACACGCGCACCAGATCGCCGATTACCTGGCGCTGTGCGGCGATGCGGTCGACAACATTCCGGGCATCAGCGGTGTCGGCGCCAAGTCGGCGGCCGTGCTGCTGGCCCATTTCGGCAGCATGGACGTGCTGTACGAACGCCTGGACGAAGTGCCGTTCCTGCGCCTGCGCGGCGCGGCGCAGATGGCCGTGCGCCTGCGCGAGCAGCGCGAGCACGCCCAGCTCTGGCGCCAGCTGACCACCATCGCCCTGGACGCACCCTTGGAAGGTTGCCAGCCCGGCATGCCGCGCCAGGCGGCCGATCCAGAGGTGCTCGGCGGCCTGTGCCAGACCCTGCGCTTCGGCCCCATGACCCGCCGCCGGCTGTTCAGTGCCGCCGGCATTTCCGACCCCGTCCCTACTTCCAGCGAGCCCGCATGAGCCAGCGCAACACCGAAGCACCGCGTGTCGTCTACGAAGGCAAGTACCAGCGCATGGTCGTGCGTGGCAGCTGGGAATACAGCGAACGCACCCACGCCGGCGGCCTGGCCGCAATCATCATTGCCGTCACCCCCGAGGACAAGGTGCTGTTCGTCGAGCAGTTCCGCGTGCCGCTGCAGGCGTCGACCATCGAGATGCCGGCCGGGCTGGTCGGCGACATCGATGCGGGCGAGTCCATCGAAGTTTCCGCTGTACGCGAGCTGGAAGAGGAAACCGGCTGGACCGCCGAGCACGCCGAAGTGCTGATGATCGGCCCCACCTCCTCCGGTGCCAGCAGCGAGAAGATCGCCTTCGTGCGTGCCACCGGCCTGCGTCGCATCGGCGAAGGCGGCGGCGACGAGAGCGAGGACATCACCGTGCATGAAGTGCCGCGCACGCAGGCGGCCGCCTGGCTGGTGCAGAAAATGGCCGAAGGCTATGAAGCCGATGCCAAGCTGTGGGCCGGCCTGTGGATGATCGAGCACCACCTGGACGGCCGGCCCCGTGGCTGACGCCGGCCTGCACATGCTGCAGGCACTGCTGGGCGCCGACGATCCGGCGATCTTCAGCGTGCACCGTGCGCAGGGCGCCTCACCGTTCCTGCTGCTGGCCGACCATGCCGGCYAGCAGGTGCCGCGTGCACTGGCCGACCTTGGATTGCCGCAGGCCGAACTGGACCGGCATATCGGCTGGGACATCGGCATCGGCGGCACCACCCGTGCATTGGCCGAGCGGCTGGATGCGTGGGCGATCGAGCAGACCTATTCGCGGCTGCTGATCGACTGCAACCGGCCGTTGGTTTCGCCCACGCTGATTCCCGAGGTCAGCGACCACACCCTGGTGCCGGGCAATGCCGGGCTGTCGCCCGCGCAGCGGCAGCAGCGCATCGATGCGATCCACGCGCCCTACCATGCACGCATCGATGCCGAACTGGATGCGCGCCGCGATACGGGACGGCCGACGCTGCTGGTGATGATGCACAGCTTCACCCCGGTGATGAACGGCATGCAGCGCCCCTGGCACGCCGGCGTGCTGTACCACCAGGACACACGCTTTGCCCACGCCTTGCTGCAGGCACTGCGCGATGAAGGCGACCTGGCGGTGGGCGACAACGAACCGTATTCGGTCAACAGCAGCAGCGACTACGCGGTGCCCGTGCATGGCGAAGGTCGCGGCCTGGTGCATGTGGAACTGGAAATCCGCCAGGACCTGATCGCCGATGCCGCCGGGCAGCATGCATGGGCGGAGCGGCTGGCGCGTATTTTCAGCGCCTTGCAGCCGCAGTTGTTGGCGTTGGGATAACCCCCATCCACGCATGGCGTGGATCTACTGCAGCGCTGGCGGACATCCGCATTCGGCGAAAAGAAAGAACGAGGCCGGTTCCCAGTAGATCCACGCCATGCGTGGATGATTTTCGTCAACGCAGCACGGGAACATCCATCCACGGGAACGGTTTGAATCCGCGCACCTGCACGCGGACGCCGATCGCTTCAAAATCGTCCTTGATCGCCTGCGCACGACGCCGATCCAGTGCTTCACCCAGCAACACCGGCAGCGCGCGACAGCGTGCCAGCGCTTCGCCCACCGGAATGTCGAGCAGCTGCGCGACGCGCTGTGCCGCAGCCTTGACCTGTTCGCCCGCACACGCCAGCGTCAACTCGAACGCGGCGAAGATGCCCGGCCCGACACCGGCTGCGCGCGCAGCGTCCTGCTCGGCGGCACCCGCCTCGCCCAGCGCTTCATCGACACCGTCCACCTGCAGGAAGGCGTCGTACTCGGCGTAGTACGCCAGCGCTTCGGCGTAATCCTGCAGGGATGAGAGCGGACGCTGGCGCTTCTGCACATCCAGTACGTCAGCGAACGTGGCCGGTTCCAGGCAGGCCGACAGGCCCAGCGCCTGCACGGCCTCGGGCACTTCACCGTCATCATCGAACGCGGCGTCTTCATCTGCCGGCAACCAGAAACGCGCCGCCAGCAGATCGCCCTCGCTGGCATGCACCCAGCCGAACGACGCCCATACGTCGTGGTCGTCATTGCAGGCGGCAAACGCGTCCAGCGTCTGGCGAAGATCCAGCAGTGCAATCATGCGTCGTTTGGCAGGGCGTCGGGAGAGCTGCAGTCTACCCGTGCCGGACGCAGGCCC
This sequence comes from Stenotrophomonas sp. 05L414_2, assembly GCF_056397905.1. Classification (NCBI taxonomy): domain Bacteria; kingdom Pseudomonadati; phylum Pseudomonadota; class Gammaproteobacteria; order Lysobacterales; family Lysobacteraceae; genus Stenotrophomonas; species Stenotrophomonas sp. 05L414_2. The sequence goes on along the minus strand of NZ_JBFTOJ010000020.1, from coordinate 4,673 downwards.
AGCGCGATGACCACGCCGAGCGCGGCAAACAGCGCTGCGCCGTACTGTGCATTGATCATGCCCTGCAGGGCATCAGGACTGGTTGCCGCCTGCGTGCCGCGTGCGGCGTTGGCCACCATCACCAGTACTGCCAGTCCCAACGCGCCGCCGATCTGCTGTGCGGTAGCCGCCATGCCGGACGCCACACCCTGCTGCGGCCCCGGCACGCCCTGCCCGGCCACGATCCACATCGCCGTCCAGCTCATGCCCTGGCCCACGCTGAGCACCACGATGCCGGGCAGCAGCGGCCAGTAGCTGGCGCCGTGCGGCATCGCCAGCGCCACCGCGGTGATGCCGATTGCACCGGCGGCGAAGCCCCAAGCCAGCACCTGCCGCGGCGAACGGCGCTGCAGCATGCGCTCGGCAATGCGGATGCCGAAGGTGCACACCAGCGTCGGCAGCAGAAAGGCCATGCCGGCCTGCAGCGGGCTCCAGCCATAGCCATCCTGGAAGTACAGCGCCAGGAAGTAGTACTGCACGCCATAGCTGCTCATGAACGCGAAGGTCAGGCCGAGTGCTGCACGCAGGCCGGGCAGGCGCAGCAGCGCGAACTGCATCAGCGGGTCGCGGCTGCGCTTTTCGATCTGTACGAACACCGTCAGCAGCACGGCTGACAGCAACAGGCAGATGAGCGTGGCCGGTGCGGCCCAGCCCCATTCCGGCCCCTGCACCAGGGTGGTGACCAGCAGGCTGCCGCCGGCGGTGACGGTGAGGCAACCAGCCAGATCGAAGGAACGGCCGCGCACGCGCGGGCCATCGGCCGGCAGCCACGCGCCCGCGGCGACCGCACAGGCCGTGGCCAACGGCACGATCACCGCCAGCACCGCCGGCCAGCCGAACGCCTGGGTCAGCACGCCGCCCAGCAGCGTCCCCAGCGCGAGGCCCGCCGCACTGGCCATGCTCCAGATTGCCAGCGCGCGGTTGCGCACCGGGCCTTCTGCATACAGCGTATTGATCAGGGCCAGGGTGGCCGGAAACAGCAGCGCCGCACCGATGCCCTGCGCCGCACGTGCCACGATCAGCAGCGTGGCACTGGGCGCCAGCGCACCCAGCAGCGAGGCCAGCGCGAACAGCAGCATGCCCAGCCGGTAGAAGCGGCGGCGGCCCAGCAGATCGGCCGCACGCCCGCCCAGCAGCAGGCTGCCGCCAAAGGCCACCGTATAGGCGCTGACCACCCACTGCAGCTGCTGCGCATTGATCTGCAGCGCGCGGCCCATGTCGTGCAGGGCGACGAAGATGATGGTGGCGTCCAGAGCGATGATCAGCTGCGCGGTGGCCAGCAGGGTCAGCGCCCAGCGCGGGTATTTCAGGGGAGGCAYGCGGCGCCCGGTTCGGAGGGGGGACGGCAGTCTCATTGATGCAGGTGAATCAATAAACCCCCTCAGCGCGATTTCTGTCATGATTTTTCGCATGAATGGATCCTCGATGGACCTCAACGCGGTGCGCATGCTGGTGCAGGTGGCTGAGGCGCGCAGCTTCACCGTCGCCGCCGGCCAGCTCGGCTTGAGCCAGTCCGGGCTGTCACGCGCGATCGGCCGGCTGGAAGCCTCGCTGGGGGTAAAGCTGCTGCAGCGGAATACGCGCAATGTCGCGCTGACCCCGGATGGCCAGCAGTTCGTCGAGCAGGTGGGACCGTTGCTGTGCGGGATGGAAGACGCCGAGCGGCTGCTGGCCGACCGCCCCTGCACGCCATCGGGCACGTTGAAGATCAGCGCTCCGTCGATGTTCGGGCGCAAGGTGCTGGTGYCGTTGCTGGGACCGTTGCTGCAGCAGCATCCGCAGCTGCAGGTGGAAGCGGTGCTCAGCGACCGCCTGGTGGATCTGGTGGAGGAAGGCTTCGACGCCGCCCTGCGCACCGGCACCATCGCCGACCAGCGCATGGTGGCGCGTCCGTTGAAGCCACTGCGCTGGGTGACCGTGGCCAGCCCGGCCTACCTGGCCGCGCAGGGTGAGCCGGCTAATGTGGCGGCATTGCAGAACCATGCCTGCCTGGCGGTGCGCAACCTGCGCAGCGGCCGGCTGGTGGACTGGCAGTTCCTGCAGGACGGGCAGCTGCGCCAAGTCACGCCGCCGACGCGGATGGTGTTTGACTGCGGCGACCCGTTGGTGGAGGCAGCGATTGCGGGCATCGGCATCGTGCAGGTGATGGATTTCGCGGTGGCCGACGCGTTGGCCGATGGCCGCCTGCAGCGCGTGCTGCAGCCGTTTGAAGGCCGCAGCCGCGCGCTGTCGTTGATCTACCCGCCCTCGCGCCAGCACTCACCGAAACTGCAGGTGCTGGCCGAAGCGTTGTTGGCCGGGGATTGGTAGATCCACGCCRYGCGTGGATGARCGTTTCAACGCAAAAGCCGCCGGGCATGGCCCGGCGCTACCGGGCCGTRGTAGATCCACGCCRYGCGTGGATGARCGTTTCAAYGCAAAAGCMGCCRGGCATGGCCCGGCGCTACCGGTAAGGCGTTGCCGGCCAGCGGCCGGCACCACCACCACCCGATCAGGCGAAACTATCGGTGGCACGCACCAGCGCGTCGACGTTCTCTGCTTCGAACGCCGAATGCCCCGAGGCCGGGGTGATCTCCAGCTTCGCCTTCGGCCACACCTTGGTCAGGTCCCAGGCATTGGCCAGCGGGCAGACCACGTCGTAGCGGCCGTGCACGATCACGCCCGGGATATCGGCGATGCGATGCGCGTCGCGCAGCAGCTGGTCTTCCACCTCGAAGAAACCGCCGTTGACGAAGTAGTGGTTCTCGATGCGGGCAAACGCCAGCGCGAAGTGCGGGTCTTCATGGCTGTTGATGAAGTCGTCGTCCACGTGCAGGAAGCTGGTCGCGCCTTCCCACACCGCCCAGGCCTTGGCCGCGTCCAGGCGCGTTGCTTCGTCTTCGCTGGTCAGGCGGCGATGGAAGGCGGAAATCAGGTCGTGGCGTTCCACCGCCGGAATCGGCTTGAGGTAGTGCTCCCACGCATCCGGGAACAGGCGGTTCGCGCCTTCCTGGTAGAACCATTCCAGCTCCCAGCGGCGCAGCATGAAGATGCCGCGCAGCACCAGTTCGGTCACGCGCTGCGGATGGGTCTGCGCATAGGCCAACGCCAGGGTCGAGCCCCAGCTGCCACCGAACACCTGCCAGCGATCGACCTTGAGGTGCTCACGCAGCTTCTCGATGTCGGCCACCAGGTCCCAGGTGGTGTTGTCCACCAGATCGGCATGCGGGGTGGAACGACCGGCACCGCGCTGGTCGAACAGGATGATGCGGTACTTGGCCGGGTCGTGGAACTGGCGCATCTTGTCGCTGCAGCCGCCGCCGGGCCCACCATGCAGCATCACCACCGGCTTGCCGTCCGGGTTGCCGCACTGTTCGAAGTACAGCGTGTGGCGGTCGTCGACCTTCAGGGTGCCGACGTCGTAAGGGGTGATGGCGGGGTACAGCGTACGCATGCTTGCAGCTCCGTGGTGGTGCCCTGCCCTTGGCAGGAGAACCCCCATTCTAGGCCGGTCGCCGGCCCAGGGTGACCCGGTCGCGCTGCTCCAGGTCCTGCACGGTCTGCACGTCGATGTAGCCGGCCTGCTCGAACAGCGCGCCGATGGCATCGCCCTGGTCCCAGCCGTGCTCGATCAGCAGCCAGCCGCCGGGCTGCAGGTGGTCGCCGCCGCCGACGATGATGCGACGGATGTCGTCCAGCCCATCAACGCCCGAGGCCAGCGCCGTGGCCGGCTCGAAGCGCAGGTCGCCCTGTTGCAGGTGCGGGTCGTCGCTGGCGATATAGGGAGGATTGCTGGCGATCAGGTCGAAGCGTTCACCGTGCAGCGGCGCGTACCAGTCGTGACCACCTTCGGCAAAACGCACGTTGCCCAGCTCGTGGCGCGCGGCGTTGCGGGCCGCCACCGCCAGCGCAGCGGAACTGGCGTCGGTGGCCAGCACCTGCGCCTGCGGTCGTTCGCTGGCCAGGGCCAATGCAATCGCGCCGCTGCCGGTGCCAAGATCGGCCAACCGCAGTGCACGGTCCGGCGGCAGGCGATCCAGCGCCAGTTCCACCAGCAGTTCGGTTTCCGGGCGCGGAATCAGGGTGGCGGGGTCGACTTCCAGATCGAGGGTCCAGAAACCACGACGGCCGATCAGGTAGGCCACCGGCTCGCCAGCCAGGCGCCGGCCCAGCAAGGCCTCGAACGCGGCCTGCTCGGCGGCGGGCAGTGGATCGGTGGCGTGCGCGAACAACCAGCTGCGCGGTCGCTGCAGCACATGCAGCAGCAGCAGCTCCGCTTCATGACGGGCCTCTACGCCCCCCAGGCGGCCGCTGGCGTCGGCCACGACCTGGCGCAGGGACGGTTCGGAATCGGCGGGCATGGCAGGCACTGGCGCGGGCGGTGGGCCCGCAATTGTAGAGTCTGGATACCGTTCAGGTTCGCTGGGGCGGGATTCGCTGCGGTGGGATATGAGAGACCTATCGACCGGTTTCCGCAGCCGCTGATGATTTCCCTTGTCATACAGCGGGTTGCAGGATGCAGGTGGCCTGATTCATTGCCGGCTCAGCGCACATCAATAGACTGCATCTATCAAATAGATGTAATCAATGCATTGTCCTTATCGAAATGGAACCAGTAACCTAGGTCCTGTCGATTCACCCACTCCCCTTCACCC
>NZ_JBFTOJ010000019.1:0-45160 GCF_056397905.1 Stenotrophomonas sp. 05L414_2 | reverse complement strand
GCGCCACGTTCTTCATTGGCCTGTCGGTGATCATCGCCATCGCCGGCTGGTTCCTGGCCCACCCGCTGCTGGCGGCGATGGGCACGCCCGCCGCCTCGCTGCCGYTGGCCGAGGCCTACCTGCGCATCATCTTCCTGGCGATGCCAACGCTGTACGCCTTCGCCTTCCTCAGTGCGGCGCTGCGCGGTGYCGGCGATTCGCGCACGCCCTTCCGCTTCCTGCTGGTCTCGGTGGTGCTGGACATCGCCCTGAACCCGGTGCTGATCTTCGGCATGGGGCCGTTCCCGGAACTGGGCATCGCCGGCTCGGCCTGGGCCACGCTGGTGTCGCAGACGCTGTCGCTGGCCGGCCTGCTGCTGTACATGCGGCACAAGCGGCACACGCTGTGGCTGGGCCGCGCCGACATGCACCTGTTCAAGCTGGACATGACCATCCTGCGCGCGCTGGTGGTCAAGGGCGTGCCGATGGGCCTGCAGATGGTGCTGATCTCGCTGTCGGTGATCATGCTGATGACCATGGTCAACCAGTACGGCACTGACACCGGCGCAGCCTACGGTGCATCGCTGCAGCTGTGGAACTATGTGCAGATGCCGGCGATGGCGATCGGTGCGGCGTGTTCGTCGATGGCCGCGCAGAATGTCGGTGCGCAGCGCTGGGATCGCGTGCGCGGTACCGCACGCCAGGGCATCGCGTTCAACTTCCTGCTGACCGGCGCGTTGATCCTGCCGCTGGTGCTGCTGGACCAGTATTYGCTGGCCTTGTTCCTTCCGCAGGGCAGCGAGTCGCTGCAGATCGCGCGGCACCTGAACCACATCGTGATCGGTTCATTCCTGTTCTTCGGCGTCAGCTTCGTGATCTCCGGCGTGGTGCGCTCCACCGGCGCGGTGCTGCCACCGCTGCTGATCCTGGCCGCGTCGCTGTGGGGCGTGCGCGTGCCGTTCGCCGAATTCCTGCAGCCGTACTGGGGTGCCGATGCGATCTGGTGGAGTTTCCCGGCCGGCTCGCTGGTGTCGATGCCAGGGGTTGGCCGGCCCGCGGCCGGCACTACCGCTTTTTCTTTTYCGCGTTGTGCCTGGCGGCGGCGCGCAGCAGTGCTTTCAGCGCCGCGGCGTTGGGCATGCCGCCTTCGTGGATGTCGATCGCGCGGCGYGTRCCGCCTTCCAGGCTGGCRTTGAACARGCGCTTCGGGTCCGGCAACGCKGCGCCGTGGGCGAAGGTCAGCTTCACTGCCTGCTTGTAGGTTTCGCCGGTGCACAGGATGCCATTGTGTTCCCACACCGGTGTGCCGCGCCATTTCCAGGTTTCCTCCACGTCCGGCAGCGCCTCGTGGATCAGCGCGCGCACGCGGGCGAGGATGTCGCCGCGCCAATCAGGGAGCTCGGCGATGCGGGCGTCAATCAGGGCGGCAGCGGGGAGAGCGGCATCTGCGGGATCGGACTTCTGCGTGGCCATCGCGTGGTCTCGTTCGGGGAAAGAACCTGGGGGATTACATGCGTTCGCCAGGCAGCTGGCTGGCCTGCCGCACCCAGTCGAGGAACCGCGCCTCGTCCAGCGGCTCGTCCCCAAGGATGTGCAGGTAGCGCGTGTCGGCGCTCTTGGACGGTTCAGGCGGAACAGGCTGCAACAGCGCGCCGCGGAAGAATGCGACCTTGATGTAGCGGGCGAAGCAATGGAAGCTGAGGAACCAGCCCTCGCCGGCAGCAACGCCGTACATCGGCGAGTTCCATTTCACTGCCTTGTGCACGCCGGGCACGGCCTGTTCGATCAGGGCGTCCAGACGCTCACCAACGGCCCGTTTCCAGTCCGGCATGGCAGCGATATAAGCCTGCACGGGCGCATCGCCCTCACCCTTGGCGATCTGCGGGTTACCGCCGGACAGCAGCTTCGGCGCGGCACTGCTGGCAGGTCGCTTGGCGGGCATCGCAGGGGCCATGAGGGTCGAAGGCCCGAGCGTACGCCGCCGCCCGGCAGCGGTCACGGCGCACTGCGCCATGGTCTCAGAGGCTGCTGCGGAACTGCCGCCAGGTGGGCAGCTTGCGGGCCCCGCGCAGGAACCACATCAGGGTGGCCATCACCAGGCCGAACATCACGCCTGCCGCCACCCCGGCAAGCAACAGCAGTTCCAGCGCCGGGGCCCTGCCCTGCCACAACAGCAGCCACATCAGTACCGTCCAGAACACGCCAAACAGCAGGCCCTGCAGCAGCGTATTGGTCAGGAAACCGGCCAGTATCGGCGGCGGCAGCGCGACACCCAGCCGCCACAGCATGCGGTGCAGCAAGGGGGCCGCTTCCCTCCGTGGCACCCCGGAACGGTCCAGGAAGCGCAACGCCACCTGGATGTCCGCCGGGTATCGATGGTCGCTCTCATCCATTCACTGAAACTAACGAGGCGGCAGCACAAACGCAAACGGCCGCCCGAAGGCGGCCGTCGCGGCAACAACCGAAGTTGTTTATCAGCCCTTGGTTGCCAGACGGGCAGCCTTGGCGGCAGCAGCAGCAGCCAGATCTTCCTTGATGCGGGCAGCCTTGCCTTCCAGGCCACGCAGGTAGTACAGCTTGCCGGCGCGGACCTTACCACGACGCTTCACTTCGACCGAGTCGATGATGGCGCTGTGGGTCTGGAACACGCGCTCGACGCCGTAGCCGTGCGAGATCTTGCGCACGGTGAACGAGGAGTTCAGGCCGCCGTTCTTGGTCGCGATGACAACGCCTTCATAGGCCTGCACGCGCTCGCGGGTACCTTCCTTCACCTTCACGTTGACGACAATGGTGTCGCCCTGGCTGAACTGCGGCAGTTCGCGGGTGATCTGGGCGGATTCGAATTCCGCGACGATGGACTTGTTCAGCTTGCTCATGGGTTACACCGATTCATTGTTCGGGTGGGCGTGTCATTCGACAGCGTGGGCTCATGCAGTCACCGGACTGTGCTGCACGTTTGTTTTGGGTACTGCGCACCGGCCGGGGCCGGCGTAATTGGCCATGATAGCCGATAAAGCAGGGCTGGCGCTAGACCTTGCCCTTTCCCGCCGGGACCTGGCGGGCCAGGGCCAGCAGCTTGCGGTCGGCCTTGCCCAGCGCCTGTTCATCCAGCAGGTCCGGGCGCCGCTGTGCGGTACGGATCAACGACTGCTGCCGGCGCCAGGCGGCGATGGCGGCATGGTTGCCCGAGCGCAGCACGTCCGGCACGTCCCCCAGCGGATGCTGGGCCGGCTGGCTGTAATGCGGGCAGTCGAGCAGGCCGAGGTCGCCCTCGAAACTGTCCTGCGCCGCGGATTCGGCGTCATTCAAGGCGCCTTCCTGCAGCCGGGCCACCGCGTCGATGATGACCGCCGCCCCCAGCTCGCCGCCGGACAGCACATAGTCGCCGAGGGAAATCTCCTCATCGACATTGGCGGCCAGGAAACGCTCGTCGATGCCTTCATAGCGGCCGCAGAGCAGGACCATGCGCGGCAATGCCGCCAGTTCCCGCACCTTGGCCTGGGTCAACGGCGCGCCCTGCGGGCTGAGATGGATCACCCGCGCAGGCGTCGGATCGGCCTCACGGATCGCCTGCAGGCAGGCCTGCAGCGGTTCGATCAGCATCACCATGCCCGGGCCACCGCCGAACGGACGATCGTCCACCCGGCGGTAGTTGCCCTCGGCGTAGTCACGGGGATTCCAGCCATGCAGGCTGAACAATCCCTTTTCCTGCGCACGGCCGACCACGCCCAGCCCAGCGGACTGGGCGAGGAAATCGGGGAACAGGGTGATGACGTCGAAACGCATGCTCACACTCAGAACTCGGGGTCCCAGTCGACCACGACCAGATTGGCCTCGAAGTCGACGGATTTGACGAACTCCGGCACGACGAACGGAATCATCCGCTCGCGATCACCGCGTACGACCACCACATCGTTGGCGCCGGTACTGAACAGGTGCGAGACCTGGCCGAGGGCAACGCCTTCGACGGTCTTCACATCCAGGCCTTCCAGATCGACCCAGTAATACTCGTCGGCATTCGGCGGCGGCAGCGCACTTCGGGCCACGAAGACCTCGGTGCCATGCATCGCCTCGACCGTGTCGCGATCCTCGATGCCCGGGAAACGGGCCACCAGATGCTTGCCGGTATCCCGGCCACGGGCGCCTTCAAGCGTCGATTCCTGCCCGTTGGGGCTGCGCAGGATCCACGGTTGGTAACGGAAAATAGCGGAACGCGGCTCGGTCCAGGACTCGAGCTTTATTTCGCCGCGCACACCAAAAGCGCCGACAATCCTGCCAAGCAGGATGCGGCGCTCGTTATCTTTCATCTGCGTTCAATCAGATGGGCCGCACCAGGGTGCGGCCCGTCAGGATCAGGCCGCAGCGGCCTGGGACTTGCTCGCTTCCTTGATCAGGTTGCGAACTTTCTCGGTCGGCTGGGCGCCGTTCTTGACCCAATGGTCAACGCGGGCCAGGTCCAGCTCGATRCGCTTCTCGCCGCCCTGTGCAACCGGGTTGTAGAAGCCAACGCGCTCGATGTTGCGGCCGTCGCGGGCGCTGCGSRCGTCGGTSACGATGATGTGGTAGAACGGACGCTTCTTGGCGCCGCCGCGGGTCAGTCGAATCTTGACCATGGTGGTTTTTTCCTATTGCCCAGTCGCCAGGATGGCGCGGTAAGCGGGCGATTATAGCGGCAGAGTCCGGCCGAGCCAACCCCGGGCGTCTACCCCGGGGTCAGATCCCTTTTACCGAGCAAAAGGGTTCTGACTCCAACGGTTCCATTCAGGAAAGCGACTGCCAGGGCACCCGGGCCAACACCGCCCTGCCCTGTTCGGCCAGGGCCTGCGAACCCGGCAGCGCCTGACCATTGATGGCATCCAGCGCCCACACCCCACTGGCGTTGCAGGCGAAGGCGGCCTGCATGCCGGCCAGCTCATCCAGCCGCAACGGCCGGCCCTCCTGTGGGCCCACCCAGCCCGCCTGCAGCAGCGCTTCAGCGGTTCCCCGCAGCGCAGGCGCCTGTGGCCAGATCAGGTGTTCGCCGTCATGCACGGCCAGGTTCCAGGTGGTTCCCTCGCTGATCTGCCCGTCGCCAGTGACGAACAGCGCATCGTCGAAACCCGCTGCCAACGCGGCACGGCGCTGGGCGAACAGTCCAAACGTACCGACATGCTTGATCTGCGGCAGCTCTCGCTGCCATGTCGCGCTGCGTACGCGTTTCGGCGCGGTCAACGCGACCGGCGCGGAGACGGCAACCAGTACATCCACCGGCACGCTTGCCAGAGGCGCGCGGAAATCGAAACGGCGCGAGAACACGGTGACCCGCATCGATGCGTCGACCTGGCCGGCCTGTTGCAGCGCCTGCGCCATCCACACCTGCACCTGCGCGATATCGAGCCCGCTGCCGAACAGTTCCTGCGTTGCCCGCGCCAGCCGCTGCAGATGCAGATCAAGCCCCTGCACCGCGTTGCCGCGCACCTGCAACGAGGTGAAGTGGCCGTAGTTGGTCAGCGCCGGCAGCAGGTCTTCGGCCCGCGCCGTTGCGCCGTTGCAGGTCACCGTCATCGCAGCAGCGCCTGTGCCTGTTCCCACATGCCACGCAGCACGTCGGCGGCCGGCGCTGCCGGTGCCATCCATGCCGACTGCCCGGCCCAGGCCTGCATCGCAGCAAGCCGGTTTTCCTGCGTGGCCTGCTTGCGCATCGGTCCAGTCAGGCCACGCTGCACAGGGTACGGGCGCGGCGCGGGTGCGCCCTCGGCAGCAGCTGCACGCACGTAGGCAGTCGCCAGGCCGCGGCCCAGGCGCCCACTGAACGCGCGCGTCGGCCAGGTGTCTTCGGGTTCGCTGCGGGCCAACGCATCGGCCCATGCCGGCGCCACCGCTGCTTCGGGTGTGCGCAGGAAGGCCGTGCCGATCTGCACGGCGCTGGCCCCGAGCATCAGGGCAGCAGCAATGCCGCGACCGTCGCCGATTCCGCCCGCAGCGATCACCGGAATACTCAGGTTGTCCGCCAGCCGCGGCAGCAGTGCGAACAGGCCGACCAGCTGCTGCTCTGCACGCATCGGATCGAAGGCGCCGCGATGGCCGCCGGCTTCGGCGCCCTGCGCGACCACCGCGTCAGCACCCGCGTCCTGCGCAGCACGCGCTTCGGCCAGCGTCGTAGCGCAGGCGATCCAGGCGATGCCCGTATCCTTCAACTGCTGCACGTGACGCGGCGACAGCACGCCCATGATGGTCGAGGCCACCGCCGGCCGTGCCGCCAGCAGCGCACTGAACTGCTCCTCGAAATCGRCAGGCGTGGCATCCGCTGCGCTGGCCGCAACCTCCGGCCCCCACTGGCCCAGGAACGCACGCGTGGCGGCCTCGGCGGCCACATCGCGCACCGGCGCGGGATCGGGCAACCACAGGTTCACCTGCGCCGGCCCGCTGGACGCTGYACGGAAGTCCTGCATCCAGCGACCGATATCCGCCGCCGGCGACAACACGGCCCCCATCGCGCCCATGCTGCCGGCGTTGGCCAGCGCGGCGGAAAGCGGAACCGGACAGGCACCGGCCATCGGTGCCAGCAGGATCGGCAGCTGCAATGAAAAACGCCGACAGAAATCGTCGGCGCGTTCGAGAATCGGCGAAAGGCTCACGCGACGCACCTGTGGGAGGAGTCGCTGCCAGCATACGCCAGACACTGTGGACGGGAGCGTCGCCGCGGGCGATCCGCTCCCGCCTGGCTCAGCGTGCAGACACCGCGTAGGTGCGGACCAGCTGGCTGTCCATTTCTTCGTTGAACTTGAACGTCACGTAGCGCGCGTCATCAGCGGCGAACTCTTCCTCGGCGCTGGCGCGACCGATCTCGGTGCCCTCGGCATCCAGCGCACGCGCCACCAGCTTGCCCTTGAAGGCCTTGTCCGCCACCACGTACACCGCCGCGTCCTTGGAGCCCATGCCACGGCTCTTGCCGAGGGTGACGGTGAGGCCCTGCGCGGCCAGGCCCGGATCGGCCTGCAGCGTCACGTTCATGCGCTTGTCCACGCCCTCGCCCAGCCCGGCGACGAAATCGGCAGCGGTACCACTGATGGCACTACCGGCCTTCTGCGACACGGAGGTGTCGTCCTTGCAGGCAACCAGGCCCAGGGCCAGCGCCATCACCACGATCGACTTGTTCATGCACATTCCTTTGATTGATTCCGCGGGTTGTTCAAGCGTTCGATACAGCGCGCGCTCAGCGGAACGGCATGCCACGGCCGCCCATGGCGCCCATCATGCCCTTCATGCTGCGCATCATGCCCTTCATGCCGCCACCGGCCATCTTGCTCATCATCTTTTCCATCTGCATGTACTGCTTCATGAGCTTGTTGACGTCGGCCGGGGTCACGCCCGAGCCCTTGGCGATGCGGGCGCGACGCGAGCCATTGAGCAGGTTCGGGTTGCGCCGTTCCTTCTTGGTCATCGAGCCGATGATGGCGATCATGCGCGGCACTTCCTTGCCCTGGCTGACCTGCTGCTTGAGGTGCTCGGGAATCTGGCCCAGGCCCGGCAGCTTGTCCATCAGGCCGCCGATACCGCCCATGTTCTGCATCTGCTCGAGCTGGTCGCGCATGTCGTTCAGATCGAACTTCTTGCCCTTGGCGACCTTCTCGGCCAGCTTCTGCGCCTTGTCCTTGTCGACCTGCTGCTCGACCTGCTCGACCAGCGACAACACGTCGCCCATGTCGAGGATGCGGCTGGCGATACGGTCCGGGTGGAACACGTCCAGGCCTTCCGGCTTTTCGCTGACACCGACGAACTTGATCGGCTTGCCGGTGATGTAGCGCACGCTCAGCGCGGCGCCGCCACGGGCGTCACCGTCGGTCTTGGTCAGGACAACGCCGGTCAGCGGCAACGCATCACCGAAGGCCTTGGCSGTRTTGGCSGCGTCCTGGCCGGTCATGGCATCGACCACGAACAGSGTTTCRRCCGGRTTGAYCGCRGCGTGCAGSGCCTTGATCTCGSCCATCATCKCTTCGTCGATGGCCAGGCGGCCGGCGGTATCGACCAGCAGCACGTCGACGAACGACTTGCGCGCGTCATCGATGGCGGCGCGGACGATGGCCTCCGGCTTCTGCTCGGCGCTGGACGGGAAGAACAGCACGCCCACCTGGTCGGCCAGCGTSTTCAGCTGCTCGATCGCCGCCGGACGGTAGACGTCGGCCGAGACCACCATCACCTTCTTCTTGCGCTTTTCCTTCAGGTGCTTGGCCAGCTTGCCGACCGTGGTGGTCTTGCCGGCGCCCTGCAGGCCCGCCATCAGGATGATGGCCGGCGCGGGAACGTTGAGGTTCAGGTCGCTGGCTTCGGCGCCCATCACCGCGGTCAGCTCGTCGCGCACGACCTTGATCAGGGCCTGGCCCGGGGTCAGCGACTTCAGCACTTCCTGGCCGACCGCACGCACCTTGATGCGTTCGATCAGGGCCTGCACSACCGGCAGSGCGACGTCGGCTTCSAGCAGSGCGATGCGGACCTCRCGGGTSGCCTCGCGGATGTTTTCTTCGGTCAGGCGGCCACGGCCGCGCAGGCGCTCGATGGTGCCGGAAAGGCGCTGGGTCAGGGACTCGAACATGCGGCGCAACCTGTCTGAAAGCGGGGGACAATAAGGCCCACAGTATAACGGGTCCACCGCGCTCCCCGGACTGCGACGCCACGCCCGTCGCCAGCACCGCGGGGGTATGCGAAACTTCAACGATGACAATCGTTCTCATCGCCGTCCTGCTCTACCTGGCCGCCAGCGCCCTGCTGGTGCGCGCCCTTGGTCGCAACGACGGGGTGACCTCGCCCGCCTGGCTGTGGCCTGCGCTGCCGGCGATGCTGCTGCATGGCGGTTATCACGTGCTCGTGGCGATGCGCACGACCGGCGGCCCCGACATGCACTTCTTCGCCGCGTTGTCGCTGGTCGGCCTGGGAATGGCGTGGCTGACCTCGCTGGTGGGCGCGCGCGGGCGCATGTCCACCCTGGGCGTGGTGGTGTTCCCGCTGGCCGCGCTGCTGCTGGTGGTCTACCACGGCTACGGCCATGAACCGAGCAAGGTGCTGGGCTGGCGCTTGGCCAGCCACGCCTGGCTGGCACTGCTGGCCTACGCCACGCTGAGCATCGCCGCGCTGCTGGCGATCATGCTGTGGCTGCAGGAGCGTGCGCTGCGGCGCCGTGAATTCCGTCCGTGGCTGCGTGCGCTGCCGCCGATGGCCGATCTGGAATCGCTGCTGTTCAGGGTGATCACCGTCGGCTTCGCCCTGCTGACCCTGACCCTGGTCACCGGCGTGCTGTTCGTCGACGACCTGCTGGCGCAGAAGCTGGTGCACAAGACGGTGCTGAGCGTGCTGTCGTGGATCGTGTTCGGCGTGCTGCTGATCGGCCGCCGCCGCTATGGCTGGCGCGGCACCAAGGCAGTGCATTGGACGCTGACGGCGATGCTGTTGCTGCTGCTGGCGTTCTTCGGCAGCCAGTTCGTGATCGAGCTGGTGTTCGGGCATTCGCGCTAGAGGCGTGCCGGCCAGCGGCCGGCAATCGGAGCACGGTAGATCCACGCCATGCGTGGATGCCCCGGATGCTCAGGGCAGCGGTTGGGCCAGGATCCTGCGCACCGAGCGACCACTGTTGGTGAGGATGTCGTCGACCTGCCAGCAGCCCTCCCCTTTGCGCACCATCGGCACGCGGGTCACGTAGGCCTTGCCCCAGACCGGATAGCGCATTTCGACCTGGCCGGCCGTGGCCGAGGCCTGCTTCCAGCTGTAGCGCACCGGGCTGTCGATCTCCCCGTCCTGCGCGTCCAGCCACGGATCGGAATCGAGCGTGCAGATGCCCTCTTCGCGCACCTGGCAGGCACGCTCGCCATGCAGCGCCTTGGCAAACGCCGCACTGACCAGTGCCTGCGGCGGCTCCAGCAGGTCGCCCTTGCCGGTGGTCGCTTCGAAGAAGGCCCGCGCCACGTCAGCCGGTTGCTGGCAGGCCGGCGCGGCCTGCACGGTGGGGGCCAGCAGCAGGCCGATGATCACCCACGTCCCTGTCTTTCTCATATCCAGTTCCTTGACGGTGGAAGGGGTAGCGCCGGGCCATGCCCGGCGAACGCGCAGCGCGGCAGGGATTACAACCCGTACCGTTCGATCGCGTCCAGATGCGGCTGGCGGTCCTGGTCGCAGGCCTCGGCCAGGCGCAGCCAGCAGTGTGGATGTGTCCAGTCCGCCGTGGCCTGCTGCAGGAAGCGGTGCAGCGCCAGCGGCGCATGGTCCTGCGGCTGGGCGACGGTGAACAACAGGCCCGGCAACGTCCCGTCTTCCGCATCCGGATCGGTCACGGTGTAGTCCGCACGGCTGTGCGACCACACCTTCCAGCCCTGTCCCTCGGCTGCCTCCACGAAAGCGTTCCATGCCTCCTCGCCCGGGTGCGCGCCGTCGACCAGCCAGCTGCGCGCGAAACCACCCCGCTCCAGCACATGCACCTGTGCATAGGTCGGTATGAAGTGCTCGCGCTCCGCTTCGTCCTCTGGTGCGGGGTGTATCAGGCCGGCGTCGAACACCACCCAGTCCCCCACCTGCTGCGCGCGGTTGGCCGGTGCGTTCTCGACGATGCGCGCGGTCACCGGGCCGCTGCGGCGGGCGTAGTACTCCATCGGCTCGCCGCCTTCTTCGCTGCGGATGATCACCCAGCCCCAGGGCTCTTCGACCACGCCCTGCTGGCTGGACAGTTCCATGCCGATCGCTGCCGCCGAGCGGCGCACCGCATCCCAGTCGCGCGCCGCACTGGCCGCACTCATATGGTCCCAATGCGCGGCACTGGGCTCTTCCAGCAGTTCCACCAGCTGCGCATAGCAGGCCTGTGCTTCGCTGAAGCGGCCGGTCTCCATGTACATGCGGGCAAGCGTCCCGCGTGCGCCGTTCGAGCCTGGCGACAACGCCAGCAATGCCTGCGCGGCCTGTTCCAGTGCAGGCCAGTCGGACGCGCGCCGTGCACGCTGCACCTCGCACCAGTGCGCGAACACCGGCACGCTGTCGCGGTAGGTCGCGGCCAGCCTGCGCAGGCCATCATCATCGCCCTGCTCGGCCAGCCAACGCATCAGCGTGTAGGCCGCCGCGCCGTCTTCCTGCGCGTGGCCGCGCACGAAGTCCCACAGCAGCGCCTGCGCTTCCGTCTTCGCGCCACATGCGTGCAGCGCCGAGGCGGCGACCTCGGCCAGCGCGCCGTCGTCCGGCCGCTCGGCGTGCGCCTGCAGCAGCCACTGCGCTTCGCGCTCGGGATCGCGCGACTGGTTCTGTTCGCCCTGCGCTTCCAGCCACGCCAGCAGTTCAGCGGCAGGCACCGGCAGCGGCGCCATCTGCGGCAGCGCTTCGATGCGTGCCGCCAGACCGGCCACCAGCGCGGCAGCGCCACGGTCCTGACGCAGCTGCGCCAGATGGGTGCGGGCCAGACCCAGCTGGCGCTGCGCCACCCAGCGTGCACCGCGCTGCAGGGCCAGCTCCAGGCTCAACGCGGCGATCTCGATCACCAGGCGATGCGCGCCGACAGCGGCGAAGTGCTCGATGATCGTGTTGAAGCGCGTTCCCAGATCCCAGGTGTTGCGGGCGGCATCACGGCTGCACAGTGTCGAAGCCGTATTGGCCCACAACCGCCAGTGATTCGGCGTCAGCTCGCTCCATGGCACCAGCTGCTGCAGCGCCTCTTCATCGCGCCCCAGCTGGGCCAGTGCCCAGGCCTTGGACAGCCGGCGCGGCACCGTGCAGTTGGCAGGCTCGTATTCGCCCGCAGCGGCCACTTCGGCTTCGCGCTTCTCGATCAGCGCCAGCGCTTCCTGCGCACGGCCGCTGGCCAGCAGGATCTTGATCTGCATTTCAGGGAAGCTGTCGAACACTTCCTTGCCGCGCGCCTGGATCGCCGCCGCCTGCACCTGCAGGTAATCCAGCGCGTCCTGGCCGCGGCCGTCGTCCAGCAGCGCGTCGGCCTTCTCGCAGCTCAGGCACTGGAAGCAGGCCCAGCTCGGGTCGATGCGGCCCAGCGTCTCGTCGCAGACCTCGATGCGTTCGGGCACCCAGCCCGGACCATCGATGTTGCCGTAGCAGGCGGCAAGATCCTGGGTGACGCAGATCGACTGCGGGCAGTCCAGGGTATCGGCACGGTGTGCGCGCTCGAACAGCGCCACCGACTCGCCCAGCGCGCTTTCGCCTTCCACGCGGTTGCCGACGCGGTTGCGCAGCGCCCAATGGCCGACATAGACGTCGACCCAGGGGTTGTCCAACGCCTTGCCCAGCGCGCGCGCTTCGGGCAGCAGTGCATCGACGCGGTCGACCTGCAGTTCACTGACTTCATCGGCAAGGCGGGTCAGCAGGTGGGCGTTCTGCGCCTGGCCTGCCTGGCGCAGGTCTTCCTGCAGTTTTTCGACCCAGTTCCAGATATCCATGGGGGTAATGCTCCTGTCTAGCGAAGGCTGGATGAGAGGGAGTAGCGGTGCTCAGCGCAGCATCTGCTGCAGGGCACCGGCAATGTCGGTAAATGCACCATTGAGATCGGGGCCCGGCGTCGCCGCGCTCTGCTGCAGCGGCCGGCCCTGTGCGGACACGATGATCTTCAGCGATCGCAGCAGGCGCGCGGCCGCCCCGGCCTGCGGGTGGCCCTCGCGCTGGGCCTGCAGCAACGCCTGCACCGCTGGATTGTCCAGGTTGAGGTACAGCCGCGACGGCGCACGCGCCTCGATGCGCGCGGTGAACTGGCGCGCCAGCCGCAATGCCGCCATCGATACGCGCTTGTCGTTCTCGTCGTCTTCCAGGCGCTGTTTCAGTTCGGCTTCGCGGTCGGGCACCACCACCACCGGCAGCGCCTCGGGGCTGAACCGCGCCGGCAGCAGCTGTTCGCCATCGCCCAGGTGTTCGCGCAGCCAGGCCAACTGCGTATCGTCAAGGCTGTCGTCGGTGCGGAACAGTGCGCGGTTGCCCTGCTCGGTACCGAGTTCGACCAGGCGCAGGCCCTTGGCCTGGGCCCAGCGCCGCAGGAACGGCACCACCGCGTAGCGATGACCATGCGCGACCGGCACGCCCATCGCGCGGAACAGCATTTCCTCGAAGCCACCACCGTTGTCGAGGATCACATGCACTGCGCCGCGCGCCGGCAACGCGCTGGCCGGCAGGTCACCCTGCGAAGTCGGCACGCGCACGTGTTCCAGCAGCAGGTCGAACAGGCGCTCATCGCACAGCGCCGCGCCCAGCAGGGCTTCATTGTGGCGGCTGAGTACGCGGCGCCAGGCTTCGGGCTGCTGCCGGGCGACGTCGGCCAGGCCATCGATCAGCGCTTCCAGCAGGGCGTGCTGCACGGCGCGATAGTGGTCATCGCGCTGCAGGTCCTCGCGGCTGGCGGTCGGGGTCAGCTTCGACGATTCGATCACCCCGCCGATGAAACCGGCCCAAGGCGGCAGCAGGTCGCGCGCATCGTCGTCCAGCAGCATGCCGCGCACGAACACCGACAGGTTGCGGTTGTCGCTGGTGCCGTAGGTGGCACCGTCCTGCACCCAGAGCATGCCGACGGCGTCGCTGCTGCCATCGGACTGCAGCGGCATCGTCACGATGGGCTCGAAATCGTGTTCGAACCGGGCCGCGAACTGCTGCGCCTGGCGGCGTGCCTGCACCGGATGCAGGGCGACGTCACCCTGCCCGCGCCACGGCGGCGGTTCGGGATTGATCGCGGCGGCCGCCGCACCGATGAAGATCGGCTCGGACAGCAGCGCGCAGTAGCGGCCCAGCACCTCGTGCAGGCGCGCTTCGTTGGCCAGCGGCAGGAAGTCCGGATGCAGCTCCAGCTCGACCTCGGTGCCGATCGCGCGCGCCGGCACTTCGCTGACGGTGTACTGCTCGGCGTTGCTGGACACGTACAGGTGGCCCAGCTGCGGCGCCTGGTAGGAGGTGGTACGCACGCTGACACGGCGCGCCAGTACGAAGGCCGACAGGAAACCCAGGCCGAACATGCCGATCAGGCCTTCATCGTCCTCGCCGTCCTGGCGCAGGCCCCGGGTGTAACCGACACCGACCGTGGCCAGGTAATCGTGGATTTCCTGCCGGGTCAGGCCGGCACCGGTATCGGTGATGCGCAGCACACCGGCGGCGACATCGACCTGCACGTCGATGCGCGACACACTCTGGATGCCGGGCTGCTCGATACGGCGACGGATGATCGAATCGTGCGCGTTCTGCACMAGYTCGCGCAGYGCCACCAYCGGSGTGGAATACAGGTGCTTGCCCAGCACCGTCATCAGTCCATTGAGATCGACCCCGGCGCGGCGGATTTCGGCGGCGGGGGTGCTGAACATCGGGTCCTGCATGTAAACGATTACTCCTTGCCACGGAAAGGCGCCAGGGGGCGCCTTCGTCGAGCCGGGAAAACTAGCACAGGCTGGCTGACCGCTGCTGTGCCGTCGGCCGCATCTGCAGGTCCGAGCACGGACCCGACCCCGGTCACGCCGCGTCGATGGCCTCGGACAGGCGTTCGACCGCGATCACTTCCATGCCCTTCACCGAGCCGCCCTTGGGGGCATTGGCCTTGGGCACGATGGCGCGCTTGAAACCGTGGGTCGCCGCCTCCCGCAGGCGGTCCTCGCCGTTGGGCACCGGCCGGATTTCACCGGACAGGCCGACTTCGCCGAACGCGATGGTCTTCTCGGCCAGCGGACGGTCCTGCAGCGAGGACAGCACCGCCAGCAGCACCGGCAGGTCGGCGGCGGTCTCCTGCACGCGGATGCCGCCGACCACGTTGACGAACACGTCCTGGTCGCCAACCAGCACGCCGCCATGCCGATGCAGCACCGCCAGCAGCATGGCCAGGCGGTTCTGCTCCAGCCCCACCGCCACGCGGCGCGGATTGGACAGCGGCGAGGCGTCGACCAGCGCCTGCACTTCCACCAGCAGYGGCCGGGTGCCCTCGCGGGTAACCATCACGCAGCTGCCCGGCTGGTGCGTGCTGGCACCGGAAAGGAAGATCGCCGACGGATTGGAGACCTCCTTCAGGCCCTTGTCGCCCATCGCGAACACGCCCAGTTCGTTGACCGCACCAAAGCGGTTCTTGAACGCGCGCAGCAGGCGGAAGCGGCTGCCGCTCTCGCCTTCGAAATACAGCACGGCATCGACCATGTGCTCCAGCACGCGCGGGCCGGCGATGCCGCCTTCCTTGGTCACATGGCCGACCAGGAACACGGCGGTTCCGGTTTCCTTGGCGAAACGCACCAGCCGTGCGGCACTCTCGCGCACCTGGCTGACCGAACCGGGCGCGGCGGTCAGCGTCTCGGTCCAGAGCGTCTGTACCGAATCGGCCACGATCAGCCGCGGCCCACTCTTGGTGGCGTGCTGCAGGATGGATTCGACACCGGTCTCGGCCAGCGCGTTGACGCCCTCCAGCGGCAGCTCCAGCCGATGCGCGCGGCCGGCGACCTGGGCCAGTGATTCCTCACCGGTGACGTAGAGCACCGGCAGGACCGCAGCCATCTTCGCCACCGCCTGCAGCAGCAGGGTGGATTTGCCGATGCCCGGATCACCACCGACCAGCACCACCGCGCCCTCGACCAGGCCGCCGCCGAGCACGCGGTCGAATTCACCGATGCCGGTGCTGACCCGGTTGTGTTCGGTCTGCGCCACGTCCTTCAGTGCGGTGATCTTCGGCGGGTCGATCTTGCCCGCCCAGCCGGCACGGCGCGAGGCGGGCGCCTTGGCCGCCGCAGCGCTCTCAAGGACGATTTCCGACAGCGAGTTCCAGGCATTGCACTCGGTGCACTGGCCTTGCCACTTGCTGTATTCGGCGCCGCATTCATTGCAGACATACGCGGTGCGGGCTTTGGCCATCGGAGATTTCCTGCAGGGGCAACGAGCGTGGCAGGATAGCCGAGCCGGGTCGCAGCTGCTGCGACCACTCAAGTCCCACCCGTCGGTGCCGATAGCGGTGGCGGGCGTGCGCCTTGCGGGCGCCCCTCCCTCCTCCTCTGGATTCAACATGACTGGTAGTTACAGTCAGAGCCTGGTCGCCATCTCGTTGCTGGTGGCCATGCTGGCATCGTATACCGCGCTGGATATGGCCGGCCGCCTGGCCACGGCCGAGGGCCGGGTCGCCCGCTGGTGGCTGGCCGGCGGTGCCGCCGCGATGGGCCTGGGCATCTGGTCGATGCACTTCATCGCGATGCTGGCCTTCAAGCTGCCGGTTCCGGTCGGTTACGACCTGGCGATCACCCTGTATTCGCTGGCGGTGTCGATCGGCGCGTCGGCCTATGCGCTGTGGCTGGTGTCGCGCCCCAGCCTGCCGTTGCAGCGGCTGGCCGCGGGTGCGGTGCTGATGGGACTGGGTATCGCCGCCATGCACTACCTGGGCATGGCCGCCATGCGCATGCAGCCCGGTATCGATTACCACCCCGGCTGGTTTGCCGCGTCGATCGCAGTGGCCATCGCTGCCGCCGGTGCAGCGCTGTGGATTGCCTTCCGGCTGCGCGTGGAACAGCGCAACACGGTGCGCCTGCGGATGCTGGCGTCGCTGGTGATGGGCCTGGCCATCGTCGGCATGCACTACACCGGCATGGCCGCCGCGCGCTTCCCGCCAGGCAGCGTCTGCGGCGCCATAGGCAGCGGCGGCATCGATCCCCGCTGGCTGGCAGTGCTGGTGATCGTGACCACCCTGGCCACGCTCGGCATCGCCCTGGTGGCCTCGCTGTTCGACCGCCAGATGCGCGTGCGCACCGGCCTGCTGGCCGATTCCCTGGCACACGCCAACAACAAGCTGATCCAGGCCGCACTGCACGACCCGCTGACCCAGCTGCCGAACCGCATGCTGCTGCAGGATCGCATCGAGCAGGCCATCGAGAAGGCGCAACGCCGCCAGCAGTCGGTGGCGGTGATGTTCTGCGACCTGGATGGCTTCAAGGCCGTCAACGATGCCTATGGCCACCAGCTGGGTGACCGCCTGCTGGTCGCGGTGGCCCAGCGCCTGGGGGCGCAGCTGCGCCCGCAGGACACTCTCGCCCGCCTCGGCGGCGACGAGTTCGTGATCGTGCTGGCCATCGATACGCCTGATGATGCGGTGGTGGTCGCCGAGCGGGTGATCGCCGCGGCAGGTGAACCGTTCGTGCTGGACGCGGCCGAGCTGCAGGTCACCGCCAGCCTGGGCATTGCCCTGTATCCGGACGATGCCAGCGACGAACGCGAGTTGATGGCACATGCCRATGCGGCGATGTACCACACCAAGGAAACCGGCCGCAACGGCTACACCTTCTTCATTCCCTCGATGCAGCTCAGTGCCAACCGCCAGCTGCGGCTGCTGCAGGACCTGCGCAAGGCGATCGCGCGCAACGAGCTGCTGCTGCACTACCAGCCGAAATTCCCGGCGGCCGATGCACCGGCCACCGGCGCCGAGGCGCTGCTGCGCTGGCAGCACCCGGAACTGGGCCTGCTGGCGCCGGACGTGTTCATTCCCATCGCCGAGCGCAGCGGCCTGATCCTGCCGATCGGCGACTGGGTGCTGGACCAGGCGTGCGCGCAGCTGCGGGCCTGGCATGACGGCGGACACAGCCATTGGACGATGGCGGTGAACCTGTCGCCGCTGCAATTCGCCTCACCGGCCCTGCTGGAGAGCGTGCGTTCAGTCCTGCAGCGGCACCGCATCGACCCGGCGCGGCTGACCCTGGAGATCACCGAAACCACGGCGATGAAGGATGTCGAGGCCAGCCTGGCGATCCTCAACGACCTGACCGCGATGGGCGTGCACATCGCCATCGATGATTTCGGTACCGGCTATTCCAGCCTGCTGTACCTCAAGCGCATGCCGGCCACCGAGCTGAAGATCGACCGGGCGTTCGTGCATGACCTTGAACGCAATGACGAAGATTCCGCCATCGTGTCCTCGATCATCGCGCTGGGCCGTACCCTGCAGCTGCAGGTGGTGGCCGAGGGCGTGGAGACCCAGGCCCAGCGCGACTACCTGAGCGAGCTGGGCTGCGACCAGCTGCAGGGTTACCACTTGGGGCGGCCGATGGAGGCCGAGGAATTCCTGCGCAAGGTGGGTTGAGAGGCAACCGCATCCACGCATGGCGTGGATCTACTGCATCCTCCGGGTGCATTGAACGGCAACCGCATCCACGCATGGCGTGGATCTACTGCATCCTCCGGGTGCATTGAACGGCAACTGCATCCACGCATGGCGTGGATCTACTGCATACCCCGGATGCATTGAACGGCAACTGCATCCACGCATGGCGTGGATCTACTGTGCGGGGACTTCGCGGTGACGGGTAGATCCACGCCATGCGTGGATGCGTTCCCCGCGATCGCGCAACAAACAGAAAGGCCGCCCGGGGGCGGCCTTTCTGCGTGGCAATGTCGCGAAGACGTCAGTGCATCATGTGCACGTTCATGTTGTGCATGACCCACAGGGTACCGACCACGATGATGCCGATCACCACCACGGTGAAGGCCGCAGCGTTGACGTTCCAGCGGCTCTCCGACGAGCGGTCCAGGTGCAGGAAGAACACCAGGTGGACCAGCATCTGCAGCACCGCGGTGATGGCGATTACCACACCGTTGACGGTGCGCGAGAAATCACCCGACATCACCATGTAGAACGGGATGACGGTCAGCACCACCGCCAGCACGAAGCCGATCAGGTACGACTTCACGGTGCCGTGGCTTTCGCCGCCGGCGGCGTGGTCGTGTGCATGGTTGTCATGTGCCATTACAGCGCTCCATTGAGGTAGACGACGGAGAACACGCCGATCCAGATCAGGTCCAGGAAGTGCCAGAACAGGCTCAGGCACGCCATGCGGGTCTTGTTGGTCGGGGTCAGGCCGTACTTCTTCAGCTGCACGAACATCACCAGCAGCCACAGCAGGCCGGCGCTGACGTGCAGGCCGTGGGTACCGACCAGGGCGAAGAACGCCGACAGGAACGCACTGCGGTCCGGACCGTAGCCCTGATGGATCAGGTGCTGGAATTCATAGACTTCCATGCACATGAAGCCGAAGCCCAGCAGCCAGGTGATGCCCAGCCACAGGAACATCTGGCCGACCTGCTTGCGGTGCATGGAGATCATGCCCAGGCCGAAAGTCAGCGACGAGGTCAGCAGCAGCGCGGTTTCCCACGCCACGAACGGCAGCTCGAACAGGTCCTTCGCGCCGGGGCCGCCATCAGTGCCGCCGGCCAGCACCACGTAGGTGGCAAACAGCGAGGCGAAGATGAGGCAGTCGCTCATCAGGTACACCCAGAAACCGAAGACGGTGTTGCCGCCGGTGTCGTGGTGCTCGTGGTCGTCATGGCCATGGGCCGCCGCGTGTGCGGCGTGCCCGTGGCTCAGGGTCGAGGTATTGGTGCTCATGCCTTCAGCTCCGACTTCACCAGGCCCTGGGCTTCCAGGTGCTTGCGGTGTTCGTTCTCGATGCGTTCCACCTCGGCAGCCGGGACCCAGTAGTCCACGTCCTGGTCGAAGGTGCGGTAGATGAACGTGGCGATCATGCCGACGAAGCCGATGATGGCCAGCCACCAGATGTGCCAGATCATCGCAAAGCCGAACACCAGGCTGAAGGCGYCGATGACAACGCCGGTGCCGGTGTTGCGCGGCATGTGGATGTCGGTGTACTTGGCCGGCTTCGGCCAGGCTTCACCACGCTGCTTGCGCTCCCAGAAATCGTCCAGCTCGGTGACTTCCGGCAGGGTGCCGAAGTTGTAGAAGGCCGGCGGCGAAGAGGTTTCCCACTCCAGCGTACGGGCATCCCACGGGTCGCCGGTCAGGTCGGCGGTCTTCTTGCGGTCGCGGATCGACACGGCCACCTGGATGATCTGRCACAGGATGCCGGCACCCACGATGAAGGCGCCCACAGCGGCCACCAGCAGGAACGGCTCGTAGGCCGGGTTGACGGTGCTCTGCAGACGACGGGTCATGCCCATGAAGCCCAGCACGTACATCGGCATGAAGGTCACATAGAAGCCGATGAACCAGCACCAGAACGCGCACTTGCCCCAGAACTCGTTGAGGCGGAAGCCGAACATCTTCGGCCACCAGTAGGTGATGCCGGCSARCATGCCGAACASCACGCCGCCGATGATSACGTTGTGGAAGTGGGCGATCAGGAACAGGCTGTTGTGCAGCACGAAGTCGATGGCCGGGATCGCCAGCATCACGCCGGTCATGCCGCCGATGGTGAAGGTGACCATGAAGCCGATGGTCCACAGCACGGGCGTGGTGAACTGCACGCGACCGCGGAACATGGTGAACAACCAGTTGAAGATCTTCACGCCGGTGGGGATGGAGATGATCATCGTCGTGATGCCGAAGAAGGCATTGACGTTGGCACCCGAGCCCATGGTGAAGAAGTGGTGCAGCCACACGATGAACGACAGCACGCCGATGCAGGCGGTGGCGTAGACCATGCCCTTGTAGCCGAACAGGGCCTTGCGCGAGAAGGTCGCGATGACCTCGGAGAACACGCCGAAGGCCGGCAGCACCAGGATATAGACTTCCGGGTGGCCCCAGATCCAGATCAGGTTGATGTACAGCATGGCGTTGCCGCCACCGTCATTGGTGAAGAAGTGCGTACCCAGGTAACGGTCCAGGGTCAGCAGCACCAGGGTGATGGTCAGCACCGGGAAGGCGGCGACGATCAGCACGTTGGTCACCAGAGCGGTCCAGGTGAAGACCGGCATCTGCATGAGCTTCATGCTCGGGGTGCGCATCTTGAGGATGGTGATGAAGAAGTTGATACCACTCAACGTGGTACCCAGACCCGCCACCTGTAGTCCCCATATGTAGTAGTCCATACCTACATTGTTGCTGTACTCGATGCCCGACAGTGGCGGGAAGGCCAGCCAGCCGGTGGCGGCGAATTCACCGATCCACAGCGACAGCATGATCAGCACCGCACCGGACACGAACAGCCAGAAGCTGAGCGAGTTGACGAACGGGAACGCGACGTCGCGCGCACCGATCTGCAGCGGCACGGCCAGGTTCATCAGGCCGGTGATCAGCGGCATCGCCACGAAGAAGATCATGATCACGCCGTGGGCGGTGAAGATCTGGTCGTAGTGGTGCGGCGGCAGGTAACCCTCGGAACCGCCAACGGCGATGGCCTGCTGGGTACGCATCATGATCGCGTCGGAGAAACCGCGCAGCAGCATGACGAAGGCGACGATGATGTACATCACGCCGATCTTCTTGTGATCCACCGAGGTGAACCACTCCTTCCACAGATAGCCCCACAGCTTGAACTTGGTGATCAGGGCCATCACGCCCAAGCCACCCAGCACCGCACCGACCAGAGTGGTCAGCACGATTGGATCGTGGGGGATCGACTCAAGAGAGAGTTTTCCCAACATGTTCATTCTCCCGAACCCATGTGGCCTTCATGGCCAGCGTGTTCGTGTTCTTCGGTGGCATCCAGGTTCTTCCCGGATTCCTTGGCATCATGCGCGTCGCTCGGGGCGTGCCCCTCGTGCGCTTCATGGCTGGACGCATCGGCAGCAGCCGCACCCGCATGGGAATGCTTCATGCCGTAGTGCTTGTTGTCGCCCATGTGCTTGGCGATGACCCAGTCGAACAGGTTGTCTTCAACCTTGCCGAAGTAGGTGACCGGGTACCACTCGGAATTCTTCGCTTCACCCAGCGCCTTGAACGAGGCCTTGTCCAGGCTCTGCTCGCCGGCACGGACCTGGTCCAGCCACTGGCGGTACTGCGCATCGGTGACCGAGTAGGCAGTGAAATGCATCTTGGCGAAGCCTGCACCGCTGTAGTGCGAGGACATGCCCGGGAATTCACCGGTCTCGTTGGCGATCAGGTGGAGCTTGGTCTCCATCGCCGCCATCGAATAGATCATGCTGCCCAGGTGCGGGATGAAGAACGCATTCATCACCGTATCGGAGGTGATCTCGAAGTTCAGCGGGGTGTTGACCGGGAACTTGATCTCGTTGACGACCGCGACCTTCTCTTCCGGATAGATGAACAGCCACTTCCAGTCCAGCGAGATCGCCTGGATGGTGACCGGCTTGACGTCCGATTCCAGGGGCTTGTACGGATCCAGCGCGTGCGAGGACCGCCAGGTCAGCACCGCCAGGACCAGCACGATCATGCAGGGGATCGACCAAACCACCACCTCGATCGCCGTCGAGTGGGACCACTTCGGCTCGTAGCGGGCCTTGGTGTTGGAGGCGCGATACTTCCACGCGAAGGTCAGGGTCATGATGATGACCGGGATGACGACCAGCAGCATGAGCACGGTGGCCGTGATCAGCAGTGTCTTTTCATCCTGGCCGATCTGGCCCTTCGGACTGAGGATGGCCACGGCATCGCAGCCGGTGAGCATCACCAGCAATGCGAGCAGCAGGCCCGGGCGCAACCAGCGCCCAAGGGTTTTCAACGGAATCATCGGTCGATCCAATTGCGAGGGAATGCCGTTCCCCGTCCTGCCCGCACCGGCCAAAGCCGGGCCCACCCGTCCAGAAGACAGGCAGGTGAGGTGGGGTCGAGTCAGCCTTTCAATTTTAGGCCGTCACCCACCATTTAAGAAAGGCATTGACAATGATCAGGCGCAGGAAAGGCCCGGATCTGGATGCGACACGTTGTCGCACCGCGCCATTGCGGCAGGCAGAACGCGCGGGGACGGCAGCGTAGCATCGGCCACGAGGGCGACGAGGCCCCTCGTTCGGCACAGTCGACTGAACAGGTTCAGCAAGTTGTGACTCCCCTTTCTTCGAGGAACCCGGCATGGACAGACCCTTCAGCGTTGAACGCATCGACCACCTGGTGCTGAGGGTGCGCGATCTGGCCCGCAGCGAAGCCTTCTATGGCCAGGTGCTGGGCTGCGCGGTGGTGCGGCGGCGCGAGCACCTGGGCCTGGTGCACCTGCGCGCGGGTGCATCGATGATCGACCTGATCAGCCTGGACGGCACGCTCGGTCGCCACGGCGGCAGCGGACCGGGCAGCGAAGGGCGCAATGTCGACCACCTGTGCCTGCGCGTGCACCCCTTCGACGAAGCCGCGCTGGTCGCCCACCTGGCCGCCCACGGCGTACCGGTACCGGGGCCGGCCGAAGTCAACTTCGGTGCCGAGGGCGACGGATTGTCGTTGTACTTCAAGGATCCGGACGGCAACACGGTGGAGCTGAAGGGGCCTGCCAACGGAGCCGCGCAATGACCCGGTCCGCCACCACGCCGGCGAAGATCGACTTCAAGACGCAGGACAAGGCGCTGTACCGGCCACCGGTCGGCTCGTTCGTGCGGATCGAGGTGCCGCCGATGTCCTTCGTGATGGTCGATGGCCAGGGTGATCCGAACCAGGCGCCGGCCTATCGCGATGCGGTGGAGTGGCTGTACTCGGTCAGCTACGCACTGAAGTTCGCGATGAAGGCCGAAGGACGGGACTACGTGGTGCCGCCGCTGGAGGGACTGTGGTGGGCCGACGACCCGTCCAGCTTCGTGGCACGGCGCAAGCACGCGTGGCGCTGGACGATGATGATCCGCACACCGCTGGACGTCGACGTTCCGCGTTTCAGCGAAGCGGTTGCCAAGGCATCGGACAAGCGTGGTACCGCGCCGCAGAGCCTGCGCCTGGCGCTTTACGAGGAAGGCCTGTGCCTGCAGACGCTGCATGTAGGCGCCTACGATGACGAGGGCCCGACACTGGCCGAACTGCATGAACGGATCATGCCGGCACAGGGGCTGACCTTCGCCGGGCCGCATCATGAGATCTACCTGGGCGACCCACGCAAGGTAGAGCCTGCTCGCCTGAAAACGGTGCTGCGGCAACCGGTACGGGCGCGGTGACGGCCGCGTCCCGGGCTGATCCGTCAGCCGCCCTGGAACTGCACCGGGAGACGCAGGGTTATCTGCTTGACCGTGGTCACCGGCCGCCGGGGGGTGACGTGCCATTGCAGTGCAGCCTCACGGGCGGCGCGATCCAGCGCAGGATGTCCGCTGCTGCGGTCCACGGTCACATCGAGCACGCGCCCCTCGGCTGACATGGTGATCAGCAGCTCGACGCTGCCTTCCAGCACCGTCTCCCCGTCACCACGCGGATAACGCGGGGGATGACGGCGCGTCATCGCCGCCAACTGCGCGCCCAACGCCTGCTCGGGGTCCAGCTGCGGCGGCGGCGGGTCCATGGCCGTCGGCGCTGGTGCGTCCACGGTCACCGCTGGCGGCGTGGCGGCGACAGGCGCTTTGAACACGACCGTCACCTGCCTGCGCTCGCCGCCTGTGGGCACCTTCGACGCGCTGAGCCAGGTGCGTGCGCCCCGGCGCGCGGCCTCATCCAGCTGGGCGCTGCCACTGCTGCCTTCCACCAGCACCGCCGTAACCACGCCGGTCTGCCAGACATCCACCTGCAGGGTCACCATGGTGTCGGCCTCCACAGGTGCGCGCAGCGGGATGCCATGGCGCAGGTCCTTGAAGCCGGCGGCGGGCAGGTCGACCAGCACCTGCCCATACTCTGCTGGTGGCGACGACGGCGGCAGAGAGGGTGACGTACGCAACGCCAGGCCCTTGCGATCGACCAGCATCCCCGCTGGCGGCATCGCGCGTTGCGCCTGCCTGGCGGTGTCCGCTTTCGGGACCGCCGGCGGCGAAGGCTCCGACACCGCCGGGCCAGCGGGGTCTGCGGCGGTGTCGGCGGCGTCCGGCGCATTGCCTTTGCCTGCCTTCGCCTGCCGATCGTCATCGCCCAGCAGCAGTGTCGCGCGCGCCGTCAGGATCTCCATGCGGTCTTCGGACGCACTGGCCAGCAGCGTCGAGAGCATGAACACGTCGCTGCCAAGCAGCAGCGTGTTCACGTCGAACCGGGCGGGATCGGACGAAGCGTTCTTGTCACTGCGGTCGATCAGTCCGGCAATCACCAGCGCGCCCAGCGCCAGCTCTTCGTCCGTGTCGACCATCGTCGAAGCGTAGGCATTCCACAGACGCTCCTCCAGCGGTGCATAGGCAAACAACACCTCCTGCGTGCCGTGGATGCGCCACAGGCGCTCTTCCAGTGCCGCGTCGCCCTCACGGTCGAACGGCTTGCGGGGCGACCACCGTGAGCGGATCGCCAGCTCCTGCAGATCCGTCGCCAGCAGGCGCATCGCAACCGAGGTGCTCGATGGCGAGAGCTTCCACATCTGCTGCAGCAGCTCGACCTGCTTCAGCTCCAGCTCGCGCGCTTCCTCTGCCGTCAGCCGGTCCACCATCGCGCCCGCATCGCTGGCCAGCCCCGCCGTCCTTTGCGTGCGGCGGCCGGACCGGGCGGCAAGGGTCTCGATGGTCTCGTTGTACGCCGCGCGCAGGCGCTCGTACTCGGTGCGGTCTTCGCGCAGCACGGGGCCATTGCGCGCCCACAGATCCAGCTCCTGCATCAGCGCCTGCGTACGCGGCAGATCGCCACGGGCAGCAGTGCGCGCGGTTTCGTGCACCTTGTTGAGCATTTCCCGCTCGAAATGACCGCGCGAGTACCAGCGCGGAACCGTAGTGCGATCCTCGCCGATCAGTACCGAGCTCGGCCCCTGTTGACCGCTTCCTGCGCCCGTAGCGCCATTCCCAGAAATGCCGGTGACGATGAAGACGACGAAAGAGAGGAAGCCGAACATCACCGACGCGATCAGATAGTCCACGGCCCGGTCCTGCACCGCTACGCGCAGGAATGACAGCACCGACACCGCTCCGCCGATCAGCAGCGCAGCACGCAACGCCGCCCTGCCATCACTCAACACGCCGCTCGACAGCACTCGTCCGAGCCAGCCGATCGAGCTGTAGACCAGCACGCCGAGGTCGCCCCAGAACGGCGCCATCCCGATCAGTGCCAGCAACAGCACGGCCAGTACTCCCAGCAGCTTCATGGGCGCTTGCTCATGATCAGCATCGGCACGAACAGGATGAACAGCAGGATCGCGATCGCCAGCATGGCCATCTGCACGGCCAGCCCCACGCCATCCCAGATGCCCGGGTCCACCAGCGCGCTGTAGCGGCGGTAGGCCGGCATGCCCCAGCCCATCACCCAGCCCAGCAGCAGCGTGCCGATCACCGCCATCGTCACCCGCGACATCACGCCGGGAACGCCGCTGGCCGCCGACGCCTGCGCGGCGACCGGCTGCGCCTGGGCGACGCGCGCGGCGGTGCGTGCACGCTGCTTGCGGGCCTTGTTCGGCTTCTGCCGCGTGCGGGTCTGCGCCGCGCGTGYGCTGCCGGCCAGCAGTTCGGCGCGGGCGCAGGCGGCACAGGGCATGCCGACAAAATGCTGGTGGGCCGCATCCTTGCCGCACGCCACCAGCTGACCGGCGTTGCGCCGTGCGTATTCCAGCAGCAGCGTGGCCCATTCCTGCGCCGAAGGCCTCCGCCGCGCCTGCRCCGAGAACGCACGATCAAACATGTCGCGCARCGCCGGCGGAAACATCTCATGGCCGCTGACCGGCGAGGGCAGCATCCGCGGATGCGGCTTGCCACGCGCGTAGGGGTACAGGTTGGCGGCGATGCGTGCCGGCAGGTCACTGGGCACCGTCGCCCCCTGCGGCCGGCCCGCATACGGATGCAGGCCGGAATTGAGCAGCTGGAACACCATCACCGCCAGCGCGAATCGATCCTGCGCCTCCTCCTGGCCCGGCTTCACCCCCGGCTGCTGGAACTCGGACGCCAGATAGTCGGTGGTGACCTGGCCGGCCGGAAAGCGCTCGCCCTTGCCCTGGATGCTGAAACCATCGCAATCGAGCATCGCGATGAACAAGGTGCTGCGATAGAACCGCACGTTCAGCGGCTTGAGGTCGACCACATAGTGCTGCCGCCGGTGCAGCGCGGCCAGCATCACCGCCAGGTTGGCGGCCAGGGTCATCTTCGCGCCCAATCCGGTAGGCAGCCCCTCGGCGCGCGCCTGCCGCTCCTGCAGCACATGTTCCAGATCGCTGGTGGCCGACAGATCCAGGATCGGCATGGTGAAGCCGATGAAACGCCCACTGCGATCCCGCAGCAGGGTCATCGGCCAGGCAATCTGTACCTGGTCGGCCCCCTGCCCTTCCATCGGCGGCAGGTCCGGCTGCAGCTCCAGCATCGCCTGCAGCTTGCGCTCGTAGACGCGCGCGTCCTTGTCCGTATGGTAGAGCTTGGCCACTTCGCGCGGCCGCTCCTTGAGGGTGAACACGCTGCCCGCACCGCCACTCTTGAGCAGCCGCTCCAGGGTGAGCGGCCTGCGCTGCGCGTCGTAGACCTTTTCGCCGCTGCGCCCGGGCATGTGCTCAGGCCGGCAGCGCGACCAGCAACGTCTTGTCGTCGCCGGTGATCTGATCGGTGCGCGGGTCGGCCAGCGTCGCATGCAACGCTTGGCTGCCGTGGGTCTCGTCCACGCCGGCCAGATAACGGATCACCGGTGCGATGAACGGTTGGAACAGGCTGTCGCCCGCGCGCGACATCGCAAACGGCTGCACGCCGTCGGACATCAGCACCAGCGCATCGATGGCCCCTTCGAAGCGGGTCAACCGCAGCTGCTCGCGCCAGTTGCCACCGGTCACGAACCAGGTTTCGTTGGCGTACTCGCCATTGGCAGGCAGCGATACCGCATCGGGCGATTCATTGCTGAACGCACACGCGGCCACGCCATCGCCGACATGGAAGAACCAGCCGCCATCGCGCGTAGCGACCGCCCCTACCAGCGTGCAGGCATGGTCGGATAGCTTCAGGCCCTGGCTCAGCGCAAGCATCGCCAGCTGCCCGCGCGCATCGTCGACAGCGGTTTCGATGATGCTGCGCAGCGTGTCCACCGGCAGTGCCAGTGGATCGGCGCCGAGCTGCGCGGACCCGGTAACCGACGCCGCCACGCTGCTGGAAACGTGCCGGGCGCCCACATCGCTGTGCGATGCGGAGCCTGCGCCATCGCAGACCACCGCGACCAATGTCTGCCCCACCTGCACCGACGCATAGGCGTCCTGGCAGGGCTGCCCGCGGTCCAGATGGGACCGTCCCGTGGCCGATGCGGCCATCACGCGCCAGGCCATGGTCAGACCGGCACTTGTGACCAGCTGTCGGTGGCCGGCAATTGCACCTGGCCACCGGGCGTCGAATTGGAGACCACCCGCATGCTCGCGCTCAGCCACAGGAACAGTTCCTTGAACTGCAGGCCCTGCAGGCGCTTCACGCCGCGCTCGCCATTGCGGCTGAACTGACCCAGCACGCTCATGTCAGCATTGCCGACAGCGATCGGGAACACCGCCACCTTGTTCTGCTGCTCGGCCTCGCGGCACTGCTCGGCCACCGCCTCCCAGGCGTCCGTGGGCTGGCCATCGGACATCAGGAACAGCCACGGCCGGGTGTAGGCAACACCGGCCTGGCGGAAGCGCGCCTTCTCGTCTTCAATCTCCTGCAGCGCCACTTCCACGGCCGCACCGGTCGGCGTGGTGCCATTGGCCGACAACGTGGGCGCGGTGAAATCCATCGCATCGCACCAGTCACCGCTGATGGCCGCGTTGTCCATGCCGCCGTACTCGACCAGCAGCACGCGCACACGCTTGGCCGCGATCACATCGGCTTTCAGCTCCTGCTCCAGCAGCTTCAGGCCCGCGTTCAACTGCTCGATGGGGCCACCACTCATGCTGCCGGAACAGTCCAGCACCAGGATCAGCGGCGTGCGCTGCTCACTGTTGTCGACCAGCGAAACATCGGGGATTGCAGCAATGGACATGATGGGAAGCCTCCGTGCGGGTGAACCAGTGCAGGTGATCTGYGCGGCCGATTATAGGCAGAGCTGAAGGGCCCAGGGGCGAGGGCCGACGGAGAACCGTGCCGCCCAAACAAAAAGCCCCGACCAAGGCCGGGGCTTTTGCTGAAACTGGTGCCGGAAATAGGAATCGAACCTACGACCTACGCATTACGAATGCGCCGCTCTACCAACTGAGCTATTCCGGCGAAGCTGGCAATTTTACGGTCGCCCTGCCCCTGCGGTCAATCCGGTCGTGACGATTGCCGTCAAACGCCCACCCGCCCGGCCCCTCAACCCGCCGCTACCCGGTTGCCGCACTCCCGCCCCGCCGCGAAATCGGCCAGGTTGCCCAGCGTGATCGCCGAGATCTCCTGCAGCGCCTCCACGGTGAAGAAGCCCTGGTGGCCGGTCACCAGCACGTTGGGGAAGGTCATCAGGCGCTGGAACGCCTCATCGTCGATGATCTCGCCGGACAGGTCCTGGAAGAACAGCGCGCTTTCCTGCTCGTAGACGTCGATGGCCAGGTGGCCCAGCCGGCGCGACTTCAGCGCGCGGATCACCGCTTGGGTATCGACCAGGCCGCCACGCGAGGTGTTGACCAGCATCGCGCCGGGCTTCATCCGCGCCAGCGAGGCGTCGTCGATCAGGTGCTGGGTATCCGGGGTCAACGGGCAATGCAGCGAGACAATGTCCGAGCGCGAGAGCAGCTCGTCCAGTTCAACCATTGTGCCGATCCCGGTGAACGCCGGCGAGGGATACGGATCGTGCCCCAGCACGGTGCAGCCCATGCCGCGGAAGATGCGCGCGGTGGCCAACCCGATCTTGCCAGTACCGACGATGCCCACGGTCTTGCCATGCAGGGTGCGGCCGAGCAGGCCATCGAGCATGAAGTTGCCCTCACGCACGCGGTTGTAGGCGCGATGCGTGTGCCGGTTGAGGGTCATCACCAGCGCCAGTGCGTGCTCGGCCACCGCTTCCGGCGAGTAGGCCGGCACGCGGGCGACGAACAGGCCGAGCGCATTCGCGCTGGCCAAGTCCACATTGTTGAAGCCGGCACAGCGCAGCAGCACCGCGCGTACGCCCAGTGCATGCAGGGTCTGAAGCACCGGTGCATCGAGCCTGTCGTTGACGAACACGCAGACGGTGGCGCAGTCCTGTGCCAGCGCGGCGGTGTGCACGTTCAGCGCCGCGTCGAAGTACACGAACTGGAAATCCTGCCCTGCCCCCTCGCGCTGGTTGGCTTCCTCGAGAAAGCGGCGGTCGTAGGGACGGGCACTGAAAACGGCGATCTGCATGGCAAGGTCTGCGCGGAAATCCGCCACGACCATAGCGCACCCGCACCCCGATGGGGATGGCACCGGCGGCGCGACGGCCGCCGGTGCCGGTACTGCCTTAGAACGTATAGCCCAGGCCCAGCATCACGCCGTTCTGCAGCTGGCCGTCGCGGCGCTCGCCCACGTAGTCGACCATCACCGACAGGCGATCGGTGGCGCGGCTGGTCACACCCAGGTTCCAGGCCAGCACCTGCTCGCCCACGGTCTGGCTGCTGGCACCGAACACCAGGTCCGGCGCCGCGGCGAAGCCGGTGCTGTAACGGGCCTGGGTGTCGCCCAGTTCCTTCTGCCAGACAACGCGCGCGCGCGGGGTGATGCGCTCGCCGTTGTTGCCTTCGAAGGTCTTGAACACCTGCAGGCCCGCACCAACGCGGATGCTTTCCAGGCTGTCACCACGCCCCACCAGTGCGCCGGCACCCTGCCCTTCATTGAAACGGGTGGCCGAGGTGCGCGCGTAATCGACCACCGGCAGCAGCGGCTGGATCACTACGCCCTTGGCGGTGGTGAACGAGAAGCCGTGCTCCAGCCGGGCCGAGATCGCATCGTTGTTGTACTTGGCACGCAACGGACCCTGCAGGCCGTCGATGCCATCGATGCTGCGGCGGGTGTCGTGGCGCAGATCGGTATAGCGCACCGAGGCCGACAGGTAGCCACGCGAGTAGGTGGCATCCAGGTAGCCGCCCACATCCAGCGCGCGCACGTCGCCGCTGAAACCGGAACCATCGCGGCCCTTGGTCGACATGTCCGCGGCGGCAACGCTGACGCCCAGCGTCACCCGGTCATCGGCCAGCTGCGTATCGGCACCGAGCACGATGCCGCCGACGGTATGGCTCAGGCCGGCCACGCCGCCCTCGCCATCGATGCGGCCATGGCTGCCGAAGCCCCGGCCCCAGAGGCCGTGGCTGCGCGGCGCTTCGCCGCCGAAGTTGGTGCTGCCACCGCCCGTCCCCGCCGGCTCCACCAGATGCATCGCCAACTGGTTGAACAGGCTGCCATTGGCCATGCCCGGCTGCGCCGACGCCGCCTGCGCGGCCTGTGCGGCCAAACCACCGGCATCACCGCTGCCGCTGCGCCGTGCGGCCTGGTGCTGCTGCACCACGCTGCCGATGCTGCCAACCAGCGCGCTGTCGGCCAGGCGCAGGCTGGCATGGCCATCACCGCGCAGTGCACCGGCCTGCTGGGCGATCACATCGCGGTCAGCGAACTGCAGCGCCCCCAGCAGCGGCTTCAGCCCGGCATCCTGGCGCTGGCCGGCAGTAGCCAGCGCGCGACCGAGTCCATCGTTGCCATTGTTGCCGGTAAGCTGCGCGAGCTGGTCGAAGCCGGGGTTGGCGGTCAGCGACAGGCCCTCGGCGGTCTGGTTGATGTTGAAGCTCAGCAGCGAATTGTGGCGTGGCCGGAACACCTCGCCGTCGGTGATGCTGGCCGTATAGCCGGTGTCACCCAGGCGCACCGCATCGGTGAAACCGCCCTGGTAGATCGGGCCGCTCACCAGCTCACGCTGGTAGTTGCCGGCGTAGAAGCCCTGCGCCACGTTCAGTTCAAGGTGGGCGCCCGGCGAGATGACCAGCGCCCCCTCGTTGGCGCCGCTGTCGTAGAAGTCGCCCACGCGCAGACGGCCACTGTTGGCGCCGCCTGCCTCGGTCACGTCGAACAGCACCTTGCCGCCCGGCATGATGTTGACGTAGCCATGGGTAACCAGGTCACCACCACGCGGCATCAGGGTGCCGTACACGCGCAGGCGGTTGAAGCCATCCTCGCGGTACGACGGGCCGGTGCCATTGAGCAGTGCGCTCGAGTCGGTGGCAACCGAGGCGATGTCGCCGTGGCCGACCACCATGCCGGCCGCCAGCACGCGCAGCTCCGGCGTGCGCAACGCGCCGCCTTCCAGGGCGATGGTGCCGTTCTCCACCAGCATGAAATCGGCGCCGGTGGTTTCGGCGGTGCGCCAGGTGCCGCCCTTGGCGACGCGGATCACGCCAGCCGAATTGCCCAGCGTGGAAGCGTCCAGTTCATCCAGGCGCAGCTGGCCCAGAAGGAGCTGCTGTGTACCCGGATCGTTGAGGTAATCCTGCACCGAAGCCGGGCCGATGCCGTTCGGGCCGGCGCTGGAGCGGTT
Source organism: Stenotrophomonas sp. 05L414_2 (assembly GCF_056397905.1). Lineage (NCBI taxonomy): Bacteria > Pseudomonadati > Pseudomonadota > Gammaproteobacteria > Lysobacterales > Lysobacteraceae > Stenotrophomonas > Stenotrophomonas sp. 05L414_2. The sequence goes on along the minus strand of NZ_JBFTOJ010000019.1, from coordinate 13,083 downwards.
GTAGATGTTCACCGCATAGTTGATGTACGTGGTGGCGAAGTCGGTATCGTTCCAGCGCGCGAAGTCGTCATCGACGAACGCCTGCAGCTGGCGCGCAGTGCGCAGGTAGCCTGGATTGATGTCGCCGCTGACATTACCGGTGACCGTCAGGGTATCGCCCGGATCGCGGTAACCGGCGGCGGTGATGATGTTGTTGCTGTAGATGTCCTGGCCGGGGAAGGTCTCCAGCCTGCGGCCGCTGCCATCGGGATCGAAGCTGACCGAAGCGCCGGTGGTCCGGGCCGGGTCGCGGAACACCAGCAGGCCGTTGGGCTGCACCACCTCGTACATGGCCTTGTGCAGCAGGCCGGCATCCATGCCGCCGCCGTAGTTGCCGGTGTAGATCTCGGTCATCCGCGGCGACGGCGTGTAGATCACCTTGCCACTGTTGCTGGCAGCGTGGATCTGCACCGAGTCGACCAGCGGCAGGTCGCCGGCCAGGTAACGTTCGACGCCACCGGACTGCATGATCGAGCAGGACGAGATGCAGTGGCCGGACACGATGGTATTCAGGCCGTTGGTGCGGATCACGCCCTGCAGCCACTCACCCGCGATCAGCGCGCCACCATTGGAGGTGCGCAGCACGACTTCGCGGATCGGGCGGCCTTCGGCCTGCGCTTTGGCCAGCAGCGCCGGCAGCGCGACGACGTCGGCGACGGTGACACCGCCACTCAGCACGACGCGATCGCCCTGCACGTGATAATTCATTGCCATGACGTCATCCATCTGGCCCAGGGTCGCGATACCCACCAGGCCTGCCAGGGCGATGCTCAACTTCGAATGCTTCATTGCGTTCTCTCTCTCCGCCCGCACCACGCGGGTCGAAAGCAGAACGCAGCAGCGGGCTCGACGCCCCCAGTCGACGGCGAGAAAAAACATGAATGCATTCACAATGGAAATACGGAAGAAACGTGGGCTTCCCCATCCGGTCACCGTCGCGTAAAACTCGGTGACGCGTCCGTCATCGTCGTCCGAGGCCCTCCCCTGTCCGCGCCCTCCCCTTTGCTCCGTCCTGCGCCGGATCTGCCCGGGGTTCCGGATGCCTTCATCGCATTCGTGCGCGAGGAACGCGCGCCGCTGTGCGCTTTCCTGCGCGCCCGCGGTGTCGGCCCCGAGGATGCCGAGGACATCGCCCAGGACTGCATGGAGCGCCTGATCCGCTACCGCGCGCACGGCACCGAGGAGCTGCGGCTGCTGCTGTACCGCATCGCCCGCAACCGCCTGGCAGACCGCGGGCGCTCGCCACAATCGCGCAACCACCTGTCGCTGACCGAACGCGACGGCAACGAAGAAGCCGCCAGTGCTTCTCCTGATCCGCTGCGTCAGGCAGAATCCGGGCAGATGCTCGCCCTGCTGCGCCAGGCACTGTTCAAGCTGCCCGAACGTGCCCGCGAGGTGTATCTGCTCAACCRCATCACCGGGATGAGCTATACACAGATCGCCCGGCATTGCGGCATCACCGCCAAGACCGTGGAAAAACACATTGCCCGTGCATTGCAGGGCCTGCGCAAGGAGCTGGGCCCCGATCCTCTCCACAATGATGGAGATGCCGAATGATCCGCAACGACAACAGGGATGACACGTTGCTTTTTGAACACGCAAGCGCCTGGGTAGCCCGGCTGGACGCCCCCGACTGCAGCGCCGAAGAACGGCAGTCCTTCGAGGACTGGTTGGCCGAGGATCCGGCACATGTCAGCGCGTGGGTGCAGGCCGAGAAGCTGCACCAGCGCAGCGCCGGCCTGGCCAGCGACCCGTGGCTGCGCACCGCCGCCGCGCGTGCGGCACGCCGGCCGCAGCGGCGTTGGCTGCCCGGTGTCGCCGCCGCTGCAGGCGTGTGCCTGGCCGTTGGCCTGGGCTGGATGCTGTACACCGATGGCAATCCCACACCGCTGACCTACGCCAACGCCGGCCTGCTGCCACAGCAGCGCACCCTGGCCGATGGCAGCATCGCCACGCTCGACGCAGGCACCACGCTGACCGCACGCTTCGGCTGGCGCAAGCGCGAACTGGCGCTGGAACACGGTCGCATCCAGCTGCAGGTCGAACCGTCATCGCGCTCGCTGCGGGTGCAGGCCGGCGGCAGCTCGATCCGCGATATCGGCACCACCTTCCAGGTTGAACGCCTGGCTGACGGCCGGGTCGAGGTCGCGCTGCTGGAAGGCGTGGTGGAAGTCACCAGTGGCAGCGCGCAGCACACGCTCTCGCCGGGCCAGCAGCTGCAGGTCCTGGCCTCCGGCAAGATCCAACCCGGCCCGCAGCTGTCCTCGACTGCCGCCGCCGAGGCTTGGCCGCAGGGCAAGCTGGTGTTCGACGGCACGCCCCTGGCCACTGTGGTCGAGCGCATGAACCGCTATGGCAGCACGCCACTGGTGGTCGCCGACCCGGATATCGCCGACCTCGCGGTCAGCGGCACCTTCCGTGCAGGCGACGCGCATGAACTGCTTTCCGCCCTGGAACTGGGGTGGTCCATTGCTGGCCAGCCGCGCTCGGATGGCGCGCTGGAACTGCGCCGCACCTACTGAGGCGGCGGCCGATGCCGGCGCCTGGTGTGCTTCGTTGGGACGTGCTTCGTTGGGAGGTGCTTCGGTGGGACGTGCTGCGCTGGGGTCTGCTGCAGGCCCTGTTGTGCGTTGTGCTGGTGCCCGGTGTGGCGGCAACGGCGGCGTCAGCAGAAGCCGTCAGACAGGTCGACTACCGTATCGCTCCCGGCGCCCTGCCGCCGGCCCTGCAGCAATGGGCACGCCAGAGTGGCATTGCCCTGGTGTTCGACGCACGTGAACTGACCGGCCTGCGCACCGGTGGCGTCGCCGGCTCGCTGGCGCCGGCCGCCGCACTCAAGCAGCTCGTCGCCGGCATGCCGGTGAACATCCTGCAGACCCCCAGCGGCGGATTCGTGGTCCGCCGGCACGCTGCCCCACCCGCAGTGGTCGCGCAGCCGGTACGGCGGCCACCGCCGCCCGCGCCAGCCAAGCCGGTGCAGGTGGAACTGGCGCCGATCCATGTCACCGGCAGCCGCTTGCCGCGCACCTCCGTGCAGACCACGCTGCCGGTAACGGTGATCGATCGCGAGGACATCCTGCGCAGCGGCTACGGCACGTTGTTCGACCTGTTGCGCCACCTGCCCGGCATGAACGGCCATCCGCCATTGAGCACCTCGCGCAGCGGCGACTCGCTGTACCTGCCGGTCGGCGCGGCCGCCACCACCAGCCTGGACGGCATGGGCCCGCGCGCAACCCTGTTCCTGGTCAACGGCCGGCGCCTGCCGCGTTATCCGATGGTGTCGCTGGAAGAAGGCGGGCTGACCGATCTGGGAGGCATTCCGCTCAGCTTCGTCGAGCGCATCGAGCTGGTGCGTGGCRGTGCTTCGGCCATCTACGGCGCCGATGCGATGTCCGGCGTGGTCAACATCATTCTGCGTGACCAGGCCGAGGGACCGGAAGCGACGCTGCAATCGGGTGTCAGCAGCCGTGGCGATGGCGATCAGTACCGGCTGCAGGCGGCCACGGGCGGCGTGCGCGAAGGCGGCGACCGCTGGTTCGCCGGCATCGATCTGCATCGCCTGCAGCATGTGGCCGGTGACCAGCGCGACTGGCATGCGGAAACCTCGCTGTACCCGATCGGGCTGATCATGCCCAACGGTGATTACTACCCGGCCACGCAGTGCCATCCGCCATTGCAGAGCGAAGACGACGGCTGCTGGTTCGACAACGCACGCCCGCGCTCGCTGCAACCGGCGTCGGAAACGCTGTCCGGCTACCTGCGTTATCGCCACGAGCGCGGTGACGGACGCTACGCCTACGTGGAAGCACGCGCCAGCCACAACCGCCAGCGCTTCGAGCTGGGCCCGACCGCCGTCGCCCTCAATTTCAGCCGTGGCGCGATCCTCAACGTGGTCCTGCAGGAAGGCGGCGAAGTGCGCCCGCGCGTGCATGCCACCGAAGGCGACATCAGTTTCGGCATGGGCCGTGAGCGCGCCGGCCGCAGTTGGGATGCTGGCCTCAGCGCGCAGCGCAGCCAAGTGGACCTGCGCACCGAAGGCACCGTGCGCAGCGAACGCCTGCTGGAAGCAGCACGCACGCTGGACTTCCTGCCCGGATTTTCCACCCTGCCGGCGGGGCTGGCAGAGGAGCTGTTCCCGGCCATCCACAACCGCGGACGTACCGAGCAGTGGCAGGGCTGGTGGGGCATGCAGCGCACCCTGATGACACTGCCCGGCGGTGCAGCACAACTGGCCACCGGTATCGATCTGCGCCGCGAGCGCTGGACCTCGCTGCCCGATCCGCTGCTGGGCAAGGGCGAGCTGGCGCTGGGACTGCCGATGGAGCAACGCCGGCTGTCGCGGCAGAGCAACGCCGCTTACGCCGAAGTGGGCCTGCCGTTGGCGCCGACACTGCGCCTGGACGTGGCCGCGCGACTGGACCGCGATGGCGGTGACACTGCGTTTTCGCCGCGTGCCGGCCTGCGCTGGAGCCCCAGCCCGCACTGGTCGTTCCTGCTTGCCAGTGGCCGCGGCTACCGCGCTCCCAGCATCTTCGAGCGCCGGCGGCCACCGGGCTACTTCGGCCTGTATGGCCTGCCCGCCTCGGAGTCCCTGCCGACGTGCGCGCGCCCGCTGCGCGATGGCGGCTGCGCGGTGGAAGTGGAGGTGGCGGAGAACGACGGGCTGAAAGCCGAGACCTCGCGCAGCCACTCGCTGGCCGCCAGCTGGACACCCAACGATGCGTTCTCGCTGTCACTGACCCACAACATCGTCGAACTGCGCAACGAGATCCTCGCACTGCAACCCAGCGATGCACTGTGGAATCCCGGCACCTGGGAACTGGATGAGCAGGGCCGCCTGCGTAATCTTCGCCTGTCATTCGACAACATCGGCCGCACCACCTCGCGCAACTGGGTACTGCGTGGCGAGTACCGGGTGGATACCGGTCGCAACGGGCAGTGGCTGTTCTCGCTGGATGCGTTGAAACAGCAGGAGCTGCGTCGTGATCGCGGCCATGGCGAATCGGTGGACCTGCGCGGGCATGCCACGCCGGCGAACGCGGGCATCCTCAACGTACAGTGGCAGAACCCGTCCTGGGACATCGCCCTGCGAGGCAACCGCGTCGGCCGCACCCGCGCATGGCTGGCCGGTGAAGCGTGCGCGCAGGAGCAGCATGACCAGGGCCGTTGCATGAACCCGGCGCAGCTGCGCTGGAACCTGCATCTGGCGCGGCGGCTGAGCCCGCGCGTGATTGCCGCACTGGACGTGCACAACCTGCTTGATACGCGGCCGGTAAACCACCTGGTCGGCAGCGGCGGGCAGATGCCCGGGCTGGACGATCCACTCGGGCGCTACTTCCTGCTGACCCTGCAATTCCGCTGAGCGTAGTACCCTACGCCGCCTGTTCCACGGCGTCGAAGGCGAGTCATGAAAGCCTACCTCTGGTTCCTGGGCGCGCTCATGCTGTTCTTCGCGCTGCCCTTCCCCTGCCTGCTCTACTTCGGCACCAGCTGGCCGCTGGAAGCGGGCGACCGCAGCGCGCCCTGGCTGGCACTGGCCCTGCTGGCGACGTCGCTGACGCTATGGCTGGTGCTGCTGTACGCCTTCCTGCATTACCTGCTGCTGGCGCCACCCCGTGCGTTACAACGTGTGCGCGGCATCCTGGCCGACGGCACGCCCCGCAACGCACGCATCGAGCAGGCCGAAAAGACCGGCGTGCAGGTGCGCGGCTTCGCGCAGTGGCGGCTGCAGCTGGCCTTCGACAATCTGTCCGGCACCCCGATCACCGAAACGCTGGTCGTGGTCGACAGCAAGCCACAGCTGCAGCGCTTCACCGTGGGCAGCCAGCTCGAGGTGCTGCTCAGCCCCACACCCGGCCCCGCGCCCAACCTGATGCTGGCAGGATCGCAACCGGAACTGGACCGCGCCAGCCTGTGGCGCCGCGGCATCGGCGGCCTGATCGGCATTGTCGTGGTCGCTGCCGCGTACGTCATGGCCTATCGCCTGCAGAGCGATGGACTGGGCTGGACGTTCCTGGGCTTCGGCCATCCGCTGCTGGTCTGCCCGCTGGTGCTGTGCGGCTACCTGATCGGCCTGCGTCTGCTGGCGCGCCTGCTGGCCGGCACACTGCAGATCGACGCGCGCGGCGAAGCGCTCAAGTACCGTGGTATCGGCGCCGAAGCGCAGGTGCTCGACGTGCGCCAGACCRGCACCTACGTCAACGAACAACCGCAGGTCGAGTTCAAGCTGGAATATCTCGACCGCGAGGGCAACGTGCAGCAGGCCAGCGTGCGCCGCTTCGTTGCGCTGCTCGAACTGGCCAACATTCCACGCGGGCAGGTCGACATCCTCTACGACCCGGATGATCGCCGCAGCGTGCGCATGGAGCACGCGTGAAGCGGCCCGTGTCCACGCCGCTGGTGTTCGCCGGGGTGGTGCTGGCCCTGGCCGGTGCCGCCACGGCAGGCGGCGCATTGCAGACCGTCAACGCGACCCTGCGTGGCGCCGCATCGACCGTGCCTGCGGATGCGTTGCAACAAGACCCATGGGAACAACCGTTGCGAACGGCGGCCATCGCAACGCCACGGGCGGCGCCCGAACCGATGCCGCTGCCAAGGCGCGCGCGGCCGAACCTGCTGCTCGACAGCGAGCGCCTGCAGGTGGCACGGCAGGCGCTGGAGGCGATGCCCGGACTGGCCGGCGAACGCCTGGTCGTTTTCCACAGCATCCACTTCCATGACGACGGCCGCATCGACATCGACCTGGTCGWTCCACAGCAGCCGGGCCACGTGGATAGTTATCACTACCAACGTGGACAATGGCGCAAGGGCGATGCGGTGAATCCGCAGCAGTTCGCGCCGACCATCACCCTGCGCCGCAGCAGCACTGCATTGGCCAACATCGATTTCGATGCCGTGCCACGGGTGACGCAGGCCCTGCAGCAACAGCGCAATGCCCTGATGCGTTCGCCGGCCGACGTCGGCCATGTCTATGTGGTCATCCGCAAGGGCGGCAAGCTGGCGTGGTTGCCGGATGAAGTAGCCGGCGACCGCCAGACCGTGCGCCTGCGCTACGACGCCAAGGGCAACCTGCAGTAGAAAAAGGGCTATCTCACCGAGCGGGCGATGGCGTACTGCGCAGCGTAGTAGGTGGACAGCACCAGCAGGCTGGCCATCGGCAGGCCACCGCCGAAGCGATCCCACGCCAGCAATGAATCACTGGCCACGAACAGCAGTGCGCCAGCGGCAGCCCAACGCGCGCTGCCCGCTTCCAGTGCGTCGACGTGTGGCCGCTTCCAGTAGCGGGCCAGTGCCAGCACTGCCATCAGCGCCAGCACCACGACATAGGCCAGCACCGGAACGCGCATCGGCAGCGGTAGATGCGGCCACAGGCCGGTGACGTTGATCGAAGCGAATGCGGCAAGCAGCACGAAGGCAGCGAGCAATCCGCGGCCCGCGCGCAGGCCGGCACGGAACGCGGCGATGTAGCACAGGTGCGCCAGCAGGAAGGCCACCAGGCCTGGCACGAACGCGTCGATCGGCAGCATCAGCGCGATATCACCTGCACAGGACAACAGCATGCCGGCCAGCACCGCACGCCGGTAGAACGCATCCGTCAGCGGCCGCGCCTGCCAGGCGATGGCGGCGATCAGCAGTGTGGTCGCCGGTTTGGCCAACCAGTGCAGCCAGCGCCCATCGCCGTCCAGGTAGGCGCCGATGATGGCCAGCACGGCCACCACCAGGATCAACCCATCGCGCGTGCGCAACTTCATCGTGCCTTCCACAGCTCTGCAAGGCGATCCGGGCGGCCGGCGATGCGCTCCAGCACCGGATACTGCAGGCCACCGTGGTAGTCGATCTTCATCGTATCGATGCGGTCGAACTGCTTGACCAGCAGCGTGACCGGCGCCTTGTCCTTCGCCGCCGTGGCTACTGCATCCTTCAAGCGCTGGCTGCTGTATTCGCGGCCACCAACGGCGATCACCTTCATGCCCGGTGCCAGGCCGGCATTGAACGCCGGGCTGTCCCAGACCACATCACCGACCACGCCACTGTCGAGCACCGTCGCTCCCAGCGAGTAGGCCAGCAGCGCTGCCTTCGCGCGCTTTTCCTGCGCCTTGTAGGCCTCGTTAGGCGCATCGCGGTAGACCAGCTTCCAGCCCGCCAGTTCCAGGCCACCGGTCAGCGATCCGTGCCCGTCCAGGCGCTGGCGCAGGAAGCTCGCCCAGTCGTACGGCGCGATGCCGTTGAGGGTCGCCACTACGTCATCGAAGGTGTAGGGATTGACGTCCCAATCGCCGTTGCCGACGCCGAAGAAGGCACGCGCGAAGTCATCCAGGCTGCGCCGGTTGCCGGTCAGCCCACGCAGCTTGCCCTCCACCTCCAGCCACAACATCTGCCCGCCGGAGTAGTAGTCCTCGCTCATCTGGTAGTTGCGGTACGGCAGGGTGCGACGCTGGGCGATGGTCGGGTCGTTGGTGGTGTCCTGCAGCGGTCGCCAGGCCAGGCCCGGGCGACCACGATCATAGGTGGCGGCCACGTTGGCCAGCATGTCGCGCGCCTGCTCGCTGGACCACAGCCCCGAACGTGCGGCCAGTACCTGGCCCCAGAACTGGGTCTGCCCTTCGTACACCCACAACAGGCTGTCGCCCATCGGCGTATTGAAGTTGGCCGTGGCCAGGTCGGCACCACGACGGTACTTGCCGTTCCACGAGTGGGTGTACTCATGCGGCAGCAGGTCGCGCATCCACGCGTTGCTGTCCCACTCGGTGAAGTAGCCCGGGTCGGCGCTGTTCTCGCTGGAACGATGGTGCTCCAGACCGATGCCGCCGAGGCGATCGGTCAGGGCAAGCAGGAATTCGTAGTGGTCGTAGTGGCGCGCGCCGTACAGCTTGTCCGCCTGCTGCACCAGCGCACGGTGCACCTTCAGCTGCGCGTCGGTCGGCTTCAGCGATTTGGCATCGTCGGCGAACACATTCAGATGTACCGGCGCCTTCGCGCCCGGGTCGAGGTCGATGCGCTGGTGATGCTCACCGGCAAACAGYGGCGAATCGACCAGGTGGTCATAGGAAATCGGCTTGAACACCACGGTGTCGCCATCGCGGCGTGCGGTTTCCAGTGCGGTCGCGTAGGCCCAGCCCTTGGGCAGGGTCACGCTGGCCTGCGCCTGCAGGTTGCGCGCGTCCACGCCGGCCGGATACAGCGAGTTGGCGTTCCACTGCAGGTTGAGCATTTCCGGGGTCATCACCACCCGGCCCTGGCTGCCGCCCTGCGAGGACAGGAAGTCGAAGTGGGCGACGATCTCGCTCACGCCCTCGGGCACGTTCACCTTGAATGCATAGACGTTGTACTGGTCACGCTGCCAGGCCAGCGGCTTGCCGTTGGCAGTCACACGCAGGCCGGCCAGCTTGTCGATCGGGCCGGTGGGCGAATGGTTGCCGGGAATCCACTGCGGGTACAGCAGGGTCAGCGGGCCGGGCTTGGCCGGCACGGTGGCGGTCACCTTGAAGATGCGCCGGGCCAGGTCGCGTGCATCGACGTCGATGCGCAGCAGGCCGGGGGCGGCGRCATCACCCGGTAGCTGAGTCTGCGCCAGCGCGGGCGTAGCCGCCAGCGCGAACAGCACGGACATCACCAGGGCACGGGTATTCATCGGCAACTTCCAGCAGCGAAGGATTCCCCGATGCTAGGCCTGTGAGGTGCCGAGCCCCATGGCCGAAGGTCATGGTCAGTGGCGCATCGACCAGATGCGGCAAAGCCTCATCGGAGCGTTGGCGAAGACTGACAGCATCCACGCATGGCGTGGATCTGCTGGAAAGCAGAGCAGTACCGGGTAGATCCACGCCATGCGTGGATGACGTACAGCCGACAGTGCGAACCAGGGTTCGCACCCACCGGCAGCGCTGCCGGTCAGTCGACCAGGCGCAGGCGCAGTTCCTTCGGCAGCGCGAACACCATCGATTCCGGCTCGCCTTCCAGCTCGCCCACGCCGCTGGCGCCCAGCTCGGCCAGACGCGCCAGCACGCCATCGACCAGCACCTGCGGTGCCGAAGCACCAGCGGTCACGCCGATATGTTGCTTGCCCACCACCCAGGCCGGGTCGATCTCGTGTGCACCGTCGATCAGGTAGCTCTCCACGCCTTCACGGCGGGCCAGCTCGCTCAGGCGGTTGGAATTGGAGCTGTTCGGCGAACCGACCACCAGCACCAGGTCGCAGCGCTTGGCCAGGTCGCGCACGGCGTCCTGGCGGTTCTGCGTGGCGTAGCAGATGTCGTCGTTCTTCGGCCCCTGCATCGCCGGGAAGCGCTCGCGCAGCGCATCGATGATGCCGCGCGTGTCATCCACCGACAGCGTGGTCTGGGTGGTGTAGGCGAAGTTTTCCGGCTGGTTGATCTGCAACGTGGCCACCTGCTCCACGTCCTCGACCAGGTAGATCTGGCCGGTGCCCGCTTCGCGGTTCCACTGGCCCATGGTGCCTTCCACTTCCGGGTGACCGGCGTGGCCGATCAGCACGACGTCACGGCCGGCACGGCAGTGGCGGGCGACTTCGAAGTGGACCTTGGTCACCAGCGGACAGGTCGCGTCGAACACTTTCAGGCCACGCCGCTCGGCTTCCTGGCGCACGGCCTGGGAAACGCCATGGGCGCTGAAGATGACGGTGTTGTTGTCCGGCACTTCGTCGAGCTCCTCGACGAAGATCGCGCCGCGCTGCTTCAGGTCGTCGACCACGAAGCGGTTGTGCACCACTTCATGGCGGACATAGATGGGCGCGCCCAGCGTTTCGATCGCGCGCTTGACGATCTCGATCGCACGATCGACACCGGCACAGAATCCACGCGGGTTGGCGAGCAGCACATCCATCAGTTCAGTCTCCCGGCAGCGGCCGGCTTACGGTTTCGGGTTGGCATTATCCGCCTTTTTGGCGGACTTGCCGTCGAACAGGCCAAACAGGGCGATGCCTACGGCACCCACCACGATGGCCGAATCGGCGATGTTGAACGACGGCCAGACATGCTCGCCGACGTACCACTGGATGAAATCGACCACGTGACCATGCACCTGGCGGTCGATCACGTTGCCGATCGCACCGCCGATGATCAGCGCGTACGGCACGGCGGCCTTCCAGTTGCCACGGGCGGTCGCGCGCAGCCACCAGGCCATCAGGCCGCTGATGGCGATCGCCAGCACGGTGAAGAAATGCTTCTGCCAGCCACCGGCATCGCTCAGGAAGCTGAACGCTGCCCCGGTGTTGTAGGTGCGGTACCAGTTCCAGAAGCCGTCGATGACCACCACCGGCTGGAACTCCGGCAGGCTCGACAGCACCCAGGCCTTCGACCACTGGTCCAGGCCGATGATGACTGCCGACAGCAGCAGCCAGATCAGCGCATTGGGATGCGGGCGCGCGGCGGCCATCAGAACCAGCTCCGCACTTCGCCGGCACCGGCGATGTTGGTCACGCAGCGGCCGCACAGTTCCGGGTGGTCGGCATTGCTGCCGACGTCGGCACGGTGGTGCCAGCAGCGCACGCACTTGGCTTTCTGCGTCGGCTGCGCGCTGACGAACACCTCGTCGGTGGTCGCCGGACGCACCTGCACGTCACCGCTGATGAACAGGAAGCGCAGTTCATCGGCCAGCGGCTGCCAGCGGGTCGCCTGCTCTTCGCTGGCGGCGATGGTGATCTCCGCTTCCAGAGCGGCGCCGATCGCACCATTGGCGCGCATCGGCTCCAGCACCTTGGCCACCTGCTCGCGCAGGGCCAGCAGCTGGTCGAAGTCGGCCGCGTTGAGCTGTGCGTCGGCCGGCAGCGGAGCCAGTCCCTCGTACCAGGTGGTGAACAGCACGTGGCCGGCACGGTCGCCCGGCAGATACCCCCACAGCTCATCGGCGGTGAAGGTCAGGATCGGCGCCACCCAGCGGGTGAACGCTTCGGCGATGTGGTACATCGCGCTCTGCGCCGAACGACGGCCATCCGAATCGGTCGGCATCGTGTACAGGCGGTCCTTGGTCACGTCCAGGTACAGCGAGCCCAGGTCCACGCTGCAGAAGTTCAGCAGCAGCTGCACGATCTCGGCCATGTCGTAGTTGTCATACGCGGCCTTGATCTTCTCCTGCAGTTCCCAGGCGCGATGCACGATCCAGCGGTCCAGCGCGACCATCTCGTCGAGCGGGCGCAGGTGCTGGGCGGGATCGAAACCGTCCAGGTTGCCCAGCAGGAAGCGTGCGGTGTTGCGCAGGCGACGGTAGGCGTCGGCGGTGCGCTTGAGGATTTCCTGCGACAGCGACATCTCGTTGCTGTAGTCGGCCGAGGCGATCCACAGGCGCAGGATGTCCGCGCCCAGCTTGTTCATGATTTCCTGCGGCTCGATGCCGTTGCCCAGCGACTTGGACATCTTGCGGCCGTGCTCGTCCACGGTGAACCCGTGGGTGAGGCACTGCTTGTACGGCGCGCGCTTGTCGATGGCCACGCCGGTCAGCAGCGAGGACTGGAACCAGCCGCGATGCTGGTCCGAACCTTCCAGGTACAGGTCGGCCGGCTTGCCGAAGCCACGGGCAGCCAGCACCGCTTCGTGGGTCACGCCCGAGTCGAACCAGACATCAAGGATGTCGGTGACCTTCTCGTAGTCGGCCGCTTCAGCGCCCAGCAGTTCGGCCGCGTCCAGCGAATACCACACGTCGATGCCTTCAGCCTGCACGCGGTCGGCCACCTGCTGCATCAGCTCCACCGAACGCGGGTGGATCTCGCCGGTCTGGCGATGGGTGAACAGTGCAATCGGAACGCCCCACGTGCGCTGGCGCGAGATGGTCCAGTCCGGGCGGCCGTCGACCATGCTCTGGATGCGCGCCTTGCCCCACGTCGGGAACCAGCCGACGGTATCGATGGCGGCCAGCGCATCGCTGCGCAGGTTGGCCTTGTCCATCGAGATGAACCACTGCGGGGTGGCGCGGAACACCACCGGCGTCTTGTGCCGCCAGCAGTGCGGGTAGCTGTGGCGGATCTCGACGAAGGCCAGCAGCGCGCCGCTGTCGCGCAGCACCTGCACGATCGCCTCCTGCGCCTTCCACAGG
>NZ_JBFTOJ010000018.1:0-38520 GCF_056397905.1 Stenotrophomonas sp. 05L414_2 | reverse complement strand
CCCATGGACGGGTTTACGGCGTGTCCTGCGCAGCCCACCCGCACGACCCACGCCGATAGGCTGCTTTCAGCGACCAACCACGAGGGGCTCCGCCGTTGGCTGGAACCCATCATTCCACTCGGGAATTGGCGCGCCGGCCCCGCTGGGCCTACCATCGGCGGTCCCCACCCCCACCGCCCCTTCCATGTCCGCTCCCGCTTCCACCGCGCCGCGCCGCTGGTTCGTCGCTGGCGACTTCAATGGCTTCTTCGGCCTGGTCGTCGACAACCTCTCCATCCTCGGCTTCATCGCCATGGCCCTGGTCGGGATGTTCCAGTTCCCCGCCGACGTGGTCTTCGGCCGCATGTTCCCCGGCACTGCCCTGGGCGTGCTGGTCGGCAACCTGCTGTACACCCTGATGGCACGGCGCCTGGCCGCGCGTACCGGGCGCGACGACGTCACCGCCATGCCGCTGGGCCTGGATGCGCCGACCAGCATCGGCATGGCGCTGCTGGTGCTGGGCCCGGCCTTCCTGGCCTTCAAGCATCAGGGCCTGGACCCGCATGCCGCCGCCATCGCCACCTGGCAGCTGGGCATGGCCTCGCTGGTCATCATGGGCGTGCTCAAGCTGATCCTGTCCTTCTTCGGTGAAGCGGTGACCCGCGCGCTGCCGCGCGCTGCGCTGCTGGGTTCCATCGCGGGCATCGCACTGGTGCTGATGGGCCTGCTGCCCTTGCTGGAGACCCTGCGCTCGCCGCTGGTGGGCTTCACCACGCTGGGCCTGCTGCTGTACGTGCTGATCGCCAAGGGCAAGCTGCCGCTGCGCGGCCCCGGTGTGCTGCTGGCCTTCGTGTTCGGCACCGTGCTGTATTACGGGCTCGGCCTGGCCGGCCTGGGTGTGCCCGGCTTCCAGATTCCCGCCTGGGTGCCGCCGCAGGTGGTGCTGCCGCTGCCGACGCTGGGCTTCATCGAGGGCCTGCCGACCGCGATGACCTACCTGCCGCTGCTGTTGCCGTTCGGCCTGCTGATGGTGGTCGGTGGCATCAACGTATCCGAAAGCGCGCGCGCGGCCGGCGATGACTACCGCACCCGCGACATCCTGCTGGTGGAGGCAGTGGCCACGCTGGTCGCCGGCGTCTGCGGTGGCGTKGCGCAGACCACCCCGTACATCGGCCAGCCGGCCTACAAGCACATGGGYGCGCGCAGCGGCTACACGCTGCTGACCGGCCTGTTCGTCGGCATCGGCGGCATGCTCGGCATCATTTCCGGGCTGGTGCAGTGGCTGCCGCTGGCGGTGCTGGCGCCGATCATCGTGTACGTGTCGATCGACATCACCACCCAGGCGTTCCAGGCCACCCCGCGCCAGCATGCCGGTGCGATGGTGCTGGGCTTCCTGCCGTCGGCGGCCTACCTGCTGGCGATCAAGGCGCCGGGCTGGATTCCGGCCGAGCAGATGGGCGCGCTGCTGACCCACGTCGATGGCCACGGCCTGCCGGAGCTGGCGGTGATCTTCGCGCTGGGCAACGGCTTCATCATCACCTCGATGCTGTGGATCGCCACCGTCGCAGCGATGGTCGATGGCCGTCTGCGCCGCGCCTGCGGCTTCCTGCTGGTGGCGGCGGTGCTCACCCTGTTCGGCCTGATCCATTCGGTGGATCCGCGCGGCGGCATCTACCTGCCGTGGGATCTGCAGGGCCTGGCCCGCGTCATCAGCTGGCAGTTCGCCGGCGCCGCGTTGGGTTGCGCTGCCGCCGGGCATGGCCCGGCGCTACTTCTCGCCATCAAGTTCCGGGTAATGCCGGAAGATGCCGTTGGTGTTGAAGGCAAGCCGCCGCTCCGAAGCGAGATAGGCGGCGATGCCGGGCCGTTGTTCCACCCGATCCTTCAGCGCGCGCAGCAGTGGCAACGTCGGCCACAGCGCCCGCATGCGGCGTGGGAACATGTAGTCCAGCCCGCTCAGCAACTGGAACAGCGACAGGTCCACGTAGGAGTGTTCGCGCAGCGGGTGGCGACCGCCATTGGCCTTCAGCACCTGCTCGAAGTAGCCAAGGAATTTCGGCAGGCGCTCATCGCGCATCGCTGCCGCGCGCGCCCTGGCCTCGGTCTTCTGGTCTTCGTAGTACTTCGACGCGGCGATCGGATGGTGGGTGTCGTGCACTTCGGCCACCAGATCGGCGATGGTCAGCTGCAACTGCAGCGCCTGCATGCGCCGCGAGGCGGCCTGCGGAACCAGATCCAGCGTCGGGCCGAGGAAATCGAGAATGGCCGCGACCTGTGCGATGACCTGTCGCCCCGCCTTCAGGAACGGTGGCGCGAAAGGTTGCGCACCTTCGCTGTGGCCATCGAGGAACGGCTGCATCACGGCGTCGCCGTGCACACGCGCCATGTCCACGTAATCGGCGCCGGCATCTTCCAGCGCCAGCCGCACGAATTCGCCACGGCCCTGGATGCCGGTCCAGTAGTACAACGCGTACTGCATGAAGGCTTCTCCACCCAACAGGAACAGCAGGGTCGCGCGTACCGCGCAAAGCAGGCGTGAACCACAACGGCAGCGGAATGGCTGGGGAACCCTGCCGAATCAGGGCAGTCACACCTTGTCCATGCAGCTGAAAGGCGAGGTTCTGCATCATGCAGAGTGGAAAAGTGGTTTGGCCCTGGGTTCTGGGCGTGGTGGTGGTGGGCGGCGCGGGCACGTGGTTGTTCCGCGACCAGTTGCAGCACCTGGCAGATGGCGTAGCGGTGCCGGAGCAATCCGCGCCGACCTCGGCAGTCGCCACACCGAAGCCCGCTGCTACGCACGAACCCGCGCCCTCTCCGATCAAGCATCCGCTGGATTCCGAGGCCGCCGCCGACCCGGCACTGCCGTCACTGGCCGACAGCGATGCCGCCGCCTGGAGCACATTGAGCGGACTGTTCAAGGGCGAGGGCGCGTTGACTGCGCTGCTGCGCGATCACCTGATCCAGCGCCTGGTCACCCAGGTCGACAACCTGGACAAGGCCAGTGTGCCGCCTACCGCGCTGGCCTTCCGGCCGCTACCGGGCAGCCTGCAGGTGGAGCCGGGCGAGGGCGGCGAACGCATCGCCGCGGCCAATGCAGCGCGCTATGCGCCCTATGTGCAGGCCTTCACTGCGCTCGACCCGGCGGCGGCGGCCCACGCGTACAAGCGCTTCTATCCATTGATCCAGCAGGCGTATGTCGATCTGGGCCGTCCCGACGGGTATTTCAATGATCGCCTGGTAACGGTGATCGACCACCTGCTGGACACCCCGGAGCTGGCCCAGGCGCCACCGCTGCAGCGCGATGAACGCGGCCGCTACCGCTTCGCCGATGCCACCCTGCAGTCGCGCTCGATCGGGCAGAAGGCCTTGCTGCGCATGGACGTGGCGCAGGCGCGGGCGGTCAAGCAGCAGCTGCGGGCGATCCGGGCCGCGATCACCCATTGAGGACTCCAGCGTGCAGATCTGATCCGGATCAACGCGCCGACAACACCGCTTCCGGCATGCTGGCCACAGGCTGACTGGCCTTCGAATGCAGTCGCAGCCACCCTTGAAACGGGGTGGGGCAACCGCATCTTTCCAGCATCGCCGGCGTGGGCCGGCCAAGATGACCGATGAGGTTTCGCAATGCGGATGGACAAGCTCACCTCGCGTTTCCAGCAGGCGCTGGCAGACGCGCAATCGCTGGCGGTAGGCCGCGACAACAGCATCATCGAACCGGTGCACGTGTTCAGTGCCCTGCTTGACCAGCAGGGGGGCAGCACCCGGCCGCTGCTGGCCCAGGCCGGCGTCAACGTGCCGGTGCTGCGCGAACGCCTGGACGAGGCGCTTGAAGCGCTCCCGAAAGTGTCCGGCCAGGCCGGCAACCTGTCGATCGGCAACGACCTCAACCGCCTGCTCAACCACACCGACAAGCTGGCCCAGCAGAACGGTGATGCCTTCATCGCCAGCGAGTGGTTCGTGCTGGCCGCGCTGGAAGACGGCGGCACGCTGGGCATGGCGATGCGCGCTGCCGGTGCCGACAAGGCGCGCCTGCAGACCGCCATCGACAAACTGCGTGGTGGCGAGAACGTGCAGTCGGAGAACGCCGAAGAGCAGCGGCAGGCGCTGGAGAAATACACCATCGACCTGACCGCACGCGCCGAGAGCGGCAAGCTCGACCCGGTGATCGGTCGCGACGAAGAAATCCGCCGCACCATCCAGGTGCTGCAGCGTCGTACCAAGAACAATCCGGTGCTGATCGGCGAACCCGGCGTGGGCAAGACCGCGATCGTCGAAGGCCTGGCCCAGCGCATCATCAATGACGAAGTGCCTGAAGGCCTGCGCGGCAAGCGCGTGCTGTCGTTGGACATGGGCGCGCTGATCGCCGGCGCGAAGTTCCGCGGTGAATTCGAAGAACGCCTGAAGGGCGTGCTCAACGACCTGGCCAAGAGTGAAGGGCAGATCATCCTGTTCATCGACGAGCTGCACACCATGGTTGGCGCGGGCAAGGCCGACGGTGCGATGGATGCCGGCAACATGCTCAAGCCGGCACTCGCGCGCGGCGAACTGCACTGCGTCGGTGCGACCACGCTGGACGAGTAYCGCMAGTACATCGAGAAGGATGCCGCGCTGGAGCGCCGCTTCCAGAARGTSTTCGTSGGCGAGCCGASSGTGGAGGACACCRTCKCGATCCTGCGCGGCCTGAAGGARAAGTACGMGGTGCACCACGGGGTGGAGATCACCGACCCGGCCATCGTCGCTGCGGCCACCCTGTCCAACCGCTACATCACCGACCGCCAGCTGCCGGACAAGGCCATCGACCTGATGGACGAGGCCGCTTCACGGCTGCGCATGGAGATCGATTCCAAGCCGGAGGAACTGGACCGGCTGGAACGTCGCCTGATCCAGCTGAAGATCCAGCGCGAGATGCTGAAGAAGGAAAAGGACGACGCTTCGCGGCAGCGCCTGGCCGATCTGGAAAAAGATATCGATGCGCTGGAGCGCGAGTTCTCCGATCTCAACGAAGTCTGGAAGTCGGAGAAGGCCGCGCTGCAGGGCACGACGAAGATCAAGGAACAGGTCGAGCAGGCCAAGGTTGAACTGGAGTCGGCCCAGCGCCGGCAGGATTTCGCGCGCATGAGCGAGATCCAGTATGGCGTGCTGCCGCAGCTGGAAAAGCAGCTGGCCGCCGCCCAGGAAGTGGAGAACCACGACTTCAAGCTGGTGCAGGACCGTGTCACCGACGAGGAGATCGCCGAGGTCGTCTCGCGCTGGACCGGCATCCCGGTCAACAAGATGCTCGAAGGCGAGCGTGACAAGCTGCTGCGCATGGAAGAGGTGCTGCACAACCGCGTGGTCGGCCAGGAAGAGGCGATCAAGGTGGTGTCCGACGCGGTGCGTCGTTCGCGCGCTGGCTTGTCCGATCCGAATCGACCGGGGGGATCGTTCCTGTTCCTGGGCCCGACCGGCGTGGGCAAGACCGAACTGTGCAAGTCGCTGGCCGAGTTCCTGTTCGACAGCGCCGACGCGATGATCCGCATCGACATGAGCGAGTTCATGGAGAAGCACAGCGTCGCRCGSCTGATYGGTGCGCCCCCSGGCTAYGTGGGCTAYGARGAAGGCGGYTACCTCACCGAGGCTGTGCGCCGTCGCCCGTATTCGCTGATCCTGCTGGACGAGGTGGAAAAGGCKCAYCCGGATGTGTTCAACATCCTGCTGCAGGTACTGGACGACGGTCGCCTGACCGATGGCCAGGGCCGCACGGTGGACTTCCGCAATACCGTCATCGTGATGACCTCCAACCTGGGTTCGCACCAGATCCAGGACATGAGCGGCGATGACACGCCGGAGGCCTACACGCAGATGAAGGCGGCGGTGATGGGCGTGGTGCAGGCGCACTTCCGTCCGGAGTTCATCAACCGGTTGGATGACATCGTGGTGTTCCATCCGCTGGACAAGCAGCAGATCAAGCAGATTGCGCGCATCCAGATGCGTGGCCTGGAAAAGCGCCTGGCCGAGCGTGGCCTGAAGCTGGTGGTGTCCGATGCAGCGTTCGATCTGCTCGGCAACGTCGGCTTCGATCCGGTCTACGGCGCGCGTCCGCTGAAGCGTGCGATCCAGGCACAGCTGGAAAACCCGCTGGCGCAGAAGATCCTGTCCGGTGCGTTCGTCAACGGCGATACCATCGAAGTGGGCAACGACGGCGGCCATCTGGTGTTCGCCAAGGCCTGATGCGTGCAACGGGGCGCTGCATGATCGCAGCGCCCCGTCTCTTTGCCAGCGCGAACGTCGGTGCCCGGCGCTCGCCGGCCATGCTCAGAACCGGTGCGTATACCCGGTCATCAACCCGAACTGGTTGGCCTTCTGCACGATCGGGCTGTCGGCGGCGTCGCCGAGCAGGCGGGTGCCCTCCACGGCGATGTACCAGTTGCCATTGCGACCAGCGCGATGGCTCCATTTCATGCCCAGCCCGGCGCTGACCAGGCCGGCCTTGGGCTTGTGCTGGGCGAACCCGGTACGTGCGGCCTGGTCGGGGCTGACGCCGTACCAGGTCTGCATATAGCCGCGGTTGCCGTAGTCGGTGGAGACGCTGCCGCTGACCACGCCACCGGCCAGATCGAACAGCGGCATCTCCAGGTTCAGGTGGATCTGCTGGGTGGCAAGGCCGTTGTCGCCCTTGTCATCGTCTTTCAGCGTGTACTGCCAGGAACCACTCAACACCGCCTCACCCAGCGTATAGCCAGCCGCCAGGCCGACCAGGGGCCGGGTATCGATATCGCCCATGCCACGCAGGAAGTCCGAGCCGCCGAGGATCGAGTTCTTCTCGCGTCGGCTGCCGCTGCCGCCGACGTAGGCACGCACGCGGGTGTGTTCGCCGATCGCCGTGCCCCAACCCGCACCGCTGGTACCCAGAAACCAGCCGCCCGGCGAAGTCACGTCGAACGACAGCGTCGGTGCGGCCTGGAATTCCTCGCTGCCGCTGTAGCGCGGGGCAACGCCGCCACCGGCGGCCAGCTCGAAGGTCCATTGATCCTCCTTGGCATGCGCTGTGGACGTTGCGAACAAGGGCAGCAGGGCCAGGCCGAGCAGGGTGGGGAAACGGCGACGGTGGGACATGGCAACTCTCTACAGTGGGAGGAAATGCAGTGCGCGCATCCGGCGCGTGCTGCTGGGTCGACAGCGTGGCGGGATGCCACCGACCAATCCGTCCGCAGTTGTGCGGGAGTTGTAAGCAACTGTAAGCGCGGCCCGTGGCGTTCAGCTGGCAGCCAGTGGCCAGTGCATTTCCAGGCGTGCACCGCCCAGGGTCGCGCGTCCCACGCGCAGCTCGCCGTGGTGACGAACCGCGATGCGCCCGGCGATGGCCAGGCCAAGACCAAAGCCGCCGGTGTCGCGGCTGCGGCTGTCATCCAGGCGGGTGAACGGGCGCAACACCTTCTCGCGATCGCCTTCGGCAATGCCGGGGCCATCGTCATCCACGCGCAGGCAGGCCTTGCCGGCCACGCTGACCAGTGACACCTCCACACGGGTGCGTGCATAGCGCATCGCGTTGCCGACCAGGTTGCTCAGGGCCAGCTGCAGYAGGCGTGGCTCGGCATCCACGCGTGGCAGCGCGCTGGGCCAGACCTGCAGCACCAGGCCCGCGCGCTCGGCATCGCGCCGTGCGTCTTCCATGCAGGCCTGCAGCCAGTCGTTCGCCTCGATCCGCTGCATGGGCTCGGCGTCGTTGGGATGCTCCAGACGCTCATAGGCCAGCAGTTCGCTGACCAACCGGTTGAGCTCGGCCAGATCACCATGCAGGCCGGCAGCGAGGTGTGCCCGCCGCGCCGGGTCGTTGCTGTCCTGCATCAGATCCAGGCCGAAGGCCAGGCGTGCGATCGGCGTGCGCAGCTCGTGGGAAATGGCATGGGTAAGATCGCGCTGCCGTTGCACCAGTTCGGCCACGCGCGCGGCCATGCGGTTGGAATGCTCGACGATGACCCGGATCTGCGAGCGTGGTGATACCTGCGCACGTGCCTGCAGGTCGCCGGCACCGATGCGATCGGCATGACCCCGCAGCGCTTCCAGGTCGCGCCACAGCAGGCGTACCCAGGCATACAGGCAGGCGCCGACCAGCAGCAGGATGCACAGGTAGGCGGCGGCGGTCATGTACAGGGTCATCTGCACCTCGCCGGGAAGGCGCAGCTGCAGCCAGCGTCCGTCAGTCCCCTCGATGGGCAGCAGCACCTGCTGGTAGCGCTCACGGACGATGAAGCCGTCCCCGCGCAGGGCACTGCGCTCTTCGTCATCGAGCAGGGGCGGTGCATCCAGCAGTGACAGCGCAATGCCGTAATGCGGCTGCCACTGCAGCAGGCGCTGCTGTTGCTGCTGGCGGTCCAAGCCGGCCAGTCCGCTACGCAGCGCATACACCTGTCCGCGCACCTGTTCGACGAAGACTCGTTCCTGCAGGGGCGTGTAGATGCGGTCCAGCAGATGGTTGAGGCTGAACACCGACACCAGCAGGCAGCCGCCGGTGACGAACCACAACCACAGGAACAGGCGCTTCACGCCGACCAGGCCGAGGGGTTGAACTGGTAACCGCGGCCCCACACGGTCTTGATCCGGCGCGGTTCGCGCGCGTCATCGCCCAGCTTGCGGCGCAGCTTGCCGATGCAGACATCCACGCTGCGGTCCAGGCCATCGAAACCGATGCCGCGCGCCGCCTGCAGGATCTGGTCGCGCGAGAGGATCTGCCCGGGCTGGCTGGCCAGCAGCCAGAGGATCTCGAATTCGGTGGTGCCCAGCTCTACGGGCTGCCCATGCAGGTGGACCTCGCGCTGCACGCGATCGATCAGCAACTCGCCATGCATCAGCCTGCACGGCACCCCGGCAGGACCGCTGCCATGGCGACGGCGCAGCAGCGCGCGCAGGCGCGCCAGCAGCAGGCGCGGCTCGATCGGCTTGTGCACATAGTCATCGGCGCCGGACTCCAGGCCCAGCACCTGTTCGATATCGTCCTCGCACGCCGTCAGCATCAGGATCGGCACGTCGGAAAAACTGCGGATCTGCCGGCACACGTCGATGCCACCGAGGCCAGGCAGCATCAGGTCCAGCACCACCAGTTCCGGCGCGTGCTGGCGGCAGGCCGCGCTGGCCAGGTCGCCACGCGGCACGTGCTGCACGGCAAATCCATGTTCGCTCAGGTAGTCGCTGACCAGCTCGGCAAGGCGGCGGTCGTCCTCGACCAGCAGCACCTGGGTCGGGTTGCCGGCGGCGGGAGTCCACGGGGAGGGCTGCATGGGTAGGGCGTCCTTGTCCGGGGCGAAGGGCCCGGCGGCGAAGCCTAGCAACGGCCCATGACGACTGCCTGAATCCCGGGCAACCTGATAACCGCCGGTACTGGCGTCATCGCCAGGGGCTCTCAATGGCGGTCGATGGCTGGCCTATGGTGGGCGTTTCCCCGGAAGGAGCCTGGCGCAATGAGCGATCCGCAGTGGCAACTGGAAACCCTGGCCGTGCACGGCGGCTACCGCCCCGACCCGACCACCCGCGCGGTGGCGGTGCCGATCTACCAGACCGTGGCCTACGCATTCGATGACACCCAGCACGGGGCGGACCTGTTCGACCTGAAGGTGCCGGGCAACATCTATACGCGCATCATGAACCCCACCACCGACGTGCTGGAGCAGCGCGTTGCGGCGCTGGAAGGGGGCATCGGCGCGTTGGCACTGGCTTCCGGGCAGGCCGCGATCACCTATGCGATCCAGACCATTGCCGAGGCCGGCGACAACATCGTCGCTGCCAGTGCGCTGTATGGCGGCAGCCTCAACCTGCTGGCGCACACGCTGCCGCAGTACGGCATCCAGGCGCGTTTCGCCGATCCGGCTGACCCGTCGGCGTTCGCGGCCTTGATCGATGAACGCACCAAGGCGGTGTTCGTCGAATCGATCGGCAACCCGCGCGGCAACGTCACCGACATCGCCGCCATCGCCGAGGTCGCGCATGCGGCCGGCGTGCCGTTGATCGTCGACAACACGGTGGCCACGCCATTCCTGCTGCGCCCGTTCGAACATGGCGCCGACATCGTGGTGCACTCGCTCACCAAGTACCTCGGTGGCCACGGCACCAGCTTGGGTGGGGCGATCGTCGATTCCGGCCGCTTCGACTGGACGGCACAGCCGCAACGCTTCGCCCGCTTGAACCAGCCCGATCCGAGCTATCACGGCGTGGTCTATACCGAAGCGCTCGGCGCGGCGGCCTACATCGGCCGTGCGCGGGTAGTGCCGTTGCGCAATACCGGCGCAGCGTTGTCACCGTTCAACGCCTTCCTGATCCTGCAGGGCATCGAGACCCTGGCGCTGCGCATGGAGCGGATCAACGCCAATGCGCTGGCTGTGGCGCAGTACCTGCGCGCGCATCCGAAGGTGGCGTGGGTGCGTTATGCCGGGCTGGCCGACGACCCCGAACACGCGGCGGCGCAGCGTTATCTGGGCGGGCATGGCTCCGGTGTGCTGACCTTCGGACTGCCGGGCGGGCGCGTTGCCGGCGCCCGCTTCCTCGATGCCCTGAAACTGTTCACCCGGCTGGTGAACCTGGGCGATGCCAAGTCACTGGCCACCCATCCTGCGTCGACCACCCATCGCCAACTGGATGCGGCCGAACTGGCCAGGGCCGGGGTCAGCGAGGACACCGTGCGCCTGTCGATCGGCATCGAGCACATCGGTGATCTGCGCGCGGACCTAGAACAGGCTCTCGCCCAGGCCTGAGGGCGGGCAATCGCGCAGGATCGGTCACGCACCCCGCTAAAGGATCAGGCACGATCGCAGCCAGGTCCTCAGCGGAGATGGTCATGAAGCGGCTTGCAGGCCTGCGCCAGGCGCAGGGAATCGAACGGGTCATCGACCATCTGCAGGGCTGCCTGCGTGAGCAGCAGGCACTGCCGGATGTAGCGTCACTGGCGACTGTCGCCCATCAGTCGCCCTATCACTTCCAGCGCCTGTACCGGGCACTGACCGGGGAAAGCCCCGGACAGACGCTGGACCGGCTGCGCCTGCTCAACGCCCTGCAGGCGCTGCAGCAGCCCGATGCAAGCGTCACCGACGCTGCGCTGGCCGCTGGATATGAGAGTGCGCAGGCCCTTGCGCGGCGCTGCAGGCAGCGCCTGGATACCACCCCGCGCGCGCTGCGCGCCGATGCAGCGCTGCGGCAGCAGTGGCAGCAGCTCTTGGCGCATCCACCGGCCGACGTGGACGCAGTGACCGCCGCCCCGCTGAAGGTGGAAGTGCGCGCGCTTCAGCCGTTCGAGGTCGTGCTGCTACGCGCGAAGGGGGCCTTCGGTGATCTCGATGCCAGCTTCGGCCGCCTGTACCAATGGGCGCAGGCGCAAGGGCTGGCCGACGATCTGCTACACCTGGTGGGCATCGCCATCGATGACCACCGGGACGTACCCGCGCAGGCGCACCGCTTCGACTGCGGGATGGGATTTGCCACCGCGCTGCCACAACTTTCGTCGCCGCTGCGGCGGCAGGCCCTCGGCGTCGGTCCGCATGCGGTCGTCCACCATGTCGGCCCCTATGAGCAGCTGCAGGCCGTGGGGGATGCGCTGCTGCGCGACTGGTGGCCGGACAGTGGGCACGCGCTTGCCGAAGCGCCACTGTACTTCCACTTCCTGGATGATCCCGAACAGGTGCCTGTCCACCAGTTGCGTGCCGACGTCTGCCTGCCGCTGGCAGGCTGATACCTGCTGGCTTGGTCGTCATCGCCAGAGGCGATCACCACCACTGCAGGAAAGCGTTACGGTAGAGACGCTCTCCAAGGGCGTGGCGATATCATCCCCGGCCGATGCGGGTCGGCCGGGGATTTTTTTGGGCGCAGCCAACCCAGGTAGATCCACGCCGTGCGTGGACGCATTTTGATGCACTGTCGAAATACTCGATTCCGATGGAGACCCATCCACGCATGGCGTGGATCTACTGTGTCGACCAAGGTCGACACCTACCAACAGCGGCACCGAACGCCGTACCCGCAGCTCGCTGAAATCTGTGGAAGGCGGGGTGGGTCTGGTTGCGGGGGTGTCCGCGGCATGGATGCCGCGGCCAAGCCTCCAGGGATGGATTCACGGCGTCCCCCGCMACCGGACCCACCCCGCCTTCCCACAGGAACCCCGCTTCTGCTTCGGCTGTGGCTGTTGAGGTTGCCGGCCAGCGGCCGGCACCACAGCGGGTGCAGGGCGCAGCCCTGCTGCACACCCCTCACACCACCGGGATGCTGTGCTGCCCAAGACTGCGGTACGGCGGGGTAGCCATCACCATTTCCGCCAGCGAGTAGGCCAGCTCGCGCTCGGCCATCACCGTGCCGTCGGCACCGTGTTCAAGCAGATGCTTCACTTCGGCATCGCTGTGCGCACGCGCCAGCAGGGTCAGGTTGGGGTTGATCGCACGCAGCTTGGCCAAGGTCTCACCGGCTTCCAGCGGCTGCGGGATCGCCAGCACCGCGATCTTCGCGCGCTCGGGATGGGCTTCGGCCAGCACCTTGTCCGAGGCGGCGCTGCCGCGGATGCCGGGCAGGCCGGCGGCATGCGCCTCGGCCACGTGTTCCTTGTTGTCGTCGATGATCATCACCGGCACGCCACGGTCGCGCAGCACCTGCGCCAGCGCGCTGCCGACGCGGCCATAGCCGATGACGATGGCATGGTCGTGCAGGTCCAGCGACGGCCCCGGTGGCAGCTCGGTCTCCACCGCGGTGGGCGTGGTTTCCTGGTGCTTCAGCAGCCAGCGGTCGAGCAGGCCGAACACCAGCGGGTTGAGCATGATCGAGATCAGCGCGCCGGCCAGCACCAGCGCCTGGCCGGTCGGAGGCAGGATCTTCAGGGTCACGCCGAGGCCGGCAATGATGAAGGCGAACTCGCCGATCTGCGCCAGGCTGGCCGAGATCGTCAACGCGGTGCCAGTGGGGTGGCCGAACGCGCGCACGATGAAGAACGCCGCCGCCGATTTGCCGAACATGATGATGCCGGCGGTGGCCAGCACCTGCCACGGGTGCTCGATCAGGATGSCGGGATTGAACAGCATGCCSAYCGAGACGAAGAACAGCACCGCGAACGCGTCGCGCAGCGGCAGGGAATCGCTGGCCGCCTTGTGGCTGAGTTCCGATTCATTGAGCAGCATGCCGGCGAAGAACGCGCCCAGCGCGAAGGACACACCGAACAGCATCGCCGAGCCGAACGCCACGCCCAGCGCGATCGCCAGCACCGACAGGGTGAACAGTTCGCGCGAGCCGGTACCGGCAATGCGCTCCAGGATCCACGGAATGACCCGGCGGCCGACCACCAGCATCACCGCCACGAACAGGCCCAGCTGCACGAACGTCCAGCCGATGCTGGCCAGCACGCTGCCGAGGGTGTGGTGTTCATTGGCCGCGTCGGGCCCGAACACACCGGCCATCACCGGCATCATCACCAGTGCCAGCACGCAGGCCAGGTCCTCGACGATCAGCCAACCGACCGCGATCTTGCCGCGCTGGGTTTCCAGCAGGCGGCGCTCTTCCATCGCGCGCAGCAGCACTACGGTACTGGCCGTGGCCAGCGCGAAACCGAACACCACGCCGTGGATGACCGGCCAGCCCATCAATGCCGCCAGGCCCCAGCCGAGCAGGGTAGCGACCAGGATCTGGCCGATGGCACCGGGAATGGCGATGGCCTTGACCGCCATCAGGTCCTTSASCGAGAAGTRCAGGCCSACSCCGAACATCAGCAGSATSACSCCSAKCTCSGCCAGCTGSKKGGCCAGTKCCTGGTCGGCGACGWAGCCCGGCGTGAACGGCCCGACGCAGATGCCAGCAACCAGGTAACCGACCAGAGGAGACAAGCGGAGCTTGTTGGCCAGCGCGCCGAAGATGAAGGCGAGCCCGAGACCAACGGCAACGATGTTGATCAGGTCGGTGTCATGGTGCATCGGCTCTCGCAGAAATCGGGGGGATGCCCCGATTTTCACCTAATGAGCCAAATGCGGCAAACCTTTGGAGCAAATAGGGTCAGATCCCTTTTCCTGCAGGAAAAGGGATCTGACCCCGGATGAACCCGCCGGGCAGGGCCCGGCGCGCCCGTTACCGCTTACCAGTTGTACTTGATCCGCCCGTACACATACGCGCCATTGAAGCCGAACGGCGAGTAGTTGCTGTACGGCAGCATGCCGAAGGTCGAGTTCTGCAGGTCCTCGGTGCGGTCCGGGTACTCGTCCAGCAGGTTGTCGGCGCCCACCGTCAGCGTCCAGTTCGCACTCGGCTTGTAGCTGGCCGAGGCATCCAGCACCCACTTGTCGCCGTAGGTCTGGTCGCGCGCGGCGGTGGCTGAGTTGCGCACCGTGAACTCGCCGTAGCGGGTCGCCGCCAGGCCCAGTTCCCAGTGATCCGAACGCCAGGTGCCACTCAGGATCGTCTTGTCACGCGGATAACTGTCCTCGATGCGGCCGATTTCATCGCGGCCGATCAGCGACTGGGTCAGGCCCAGTGTGCCGAACACCGCCGGCGTGCCACCCACGCGCTGCACTTCGGTGTCGTTGTAGCTGTAGGCCGCGGTCAGTTCCAGGCTGCTGGCGCTGAACGGCACGGTGTAGCTGGACACGAAGTCGACGCCGCGGGTGCGGGTGTCCAGGCCGTTGGTGAAGTACGAGAACGCAGTCACCTGCGGCAGGCCGAGCGTGGTCAGCAGCGCGCTGCTGGCGGCATTGGTGCTGATGCTGGACGACAGCGCGATGCGGTCGTCGATGTCGATCTGGTACGCGTCGACGGTGATGTACAGGCGATCCACCGGCTGCAGCACCAGGCCCAGGCTGTAGGAGGTGGAGGTCTCGGCCTTCAGCGGCGACGCGCCCAGTGCCTGTGCGGCCGGGCTGGTGGTCGGGAAGGTGCCGCGTTCAACGAACACGCCGTTGAGGAACTGGCTGGTCACCGCCTGGTAGCCCTGCTGGGCCAGCGACGGTGCGCGGAAACCGCTGGAGGCGGTGGCACGCAGCGCCACCTTGTCGGTGAAGGCATAGCGCGCCGACAGCTTGCCGGAGAAGCGGTCGCCGAAGTCCGAGTAATCCTCGTAACGACCAGTGACACCGGCGGAGAACTTCTCGCTCAGGTCCGCTTCCAGGCCCGCATAGACCGCATAGTTGTGGCGATCGGTATGCACTTCGTTGGTCGGGGTGAAGCCGCCGAAGCCCTGCGCACCGGTGCCGGTGTAGGAATTCAGCTCGCCCGGGTTCTGGTCCCACTTCTCGCGGCGGTACTCACCGCCGAGGGACAGCGTGACCGGATAGGCCAGGCCCCAGTCCAGCGACTTGGTCAGGTCGGCGTTGAAGATGTCCTGCTGGTACTTCAGCGTGCCGTCGTAGAACGAACGCGGGCTGGTCGCGCCCAGGCTGTAGTTGATGCTGTTGCGGGTGTGGAAATCCAGGGTGTTCTCGCCGTGGTTCAGGCTCAGGTCCCAGGTCCAGCCGTTGTCGGTGTTGCCTTTGACCCCGGCCACCAGCGAGCGGTCCTTGGAATACTGGTTGATCTCCGGCACGAAGCCGTCGGGGTAGGTCTGCGCCAGCAGCGCGGTCTGTCCGTTGTGGTTGCGCGAACGGTAGAACGCGAACGAGGTGATGTCGCGGTTGCTGAGCAGCGCGCTCGCATAGCCGGTCACGTGGTCGCTGAAATCAAAGCTGGCATTGGCCGACGCCGCAGTGGCGTCCACGCGCGGGTCGCCGACGATGAAGGTGGTCTGGCCCACGGACGGGTAGTTGACGGTATTCGGCGTGGTGCCGCGATAGGGGCCGGCGCGGTCGCTCTCGTCCTGCTGGCTGATCTGGCCGGCCACGTGCACGCGGCCACGGCCGTTGCCGAATTCCACGCCGGTGTCGCCGGACAGCTGGTACTTGTTGCCGTCGCCAGCCGAGTACTGGCCGTAATCGACGGCCAGGCTGCCACCGCTGCCGCTGCCCTTCAGCACGATGTTGATGACGCCGGCGATGGCATCCGAACCGTACTGCGCGGAGGCGCCGTCGCGCAGCACCTCGACGCGCTCGATGGCGGCGATCGGAATCGCGTTGATGTCCACCGCCGACGAACCGCGGCCGATGCTGCCGTTGACGTTGATCATCGCCGAGGTGTGGCGGCGCTTGCCATTGACCAGCACCAGCACCTGGTCCGGCGACAGGCCGCGCAGCTGTGCCGGGCGCACGCCGCTGGTGCCGTCGGTCAGTGCCGGGCGCGGGAAATTCAGCGACGGCAGCGCGCGCGACAGCGCGGTGGCCAGCTCACCGGTACCGGTGGACTGCAGGATCTCGGGGGTGATGATGTCGATCGGCGACTGCGATTCGGCGACCGTGCGGTCGGCCACGCGGGTGCCGGTGACGATCACCGTATCCAGGGTGTTGGCGGCGGTGCCGGCCTGCTGGGCGGCGGCAACGAACGGAGAACCACCGAGTGCGACAGCGACGGCGGCGGCGATCAGGCTGGTCTTGCGGGTCATCGGGAGGGGGCTCCGGTTGGCGGGATGGCACCGGAATCGACATCACGGGGGTGAGGCGGACGACGGTTGCTGCGGTGCGCAATACAGGAATTAACGGGATATTCAGTGCCTGTCAAATGCCGGTCATCAGAAAAAACGTTGCAGCAGCAACCATTTAGCTGCGACAGGCGGTGACGGGGAAGGGGCCCGGGAGGCGCGCGGACAGGACGTGGGAGAGAGGAACGTCGGCCGTCGCGCATCCCGGGGCGCGTCAAGTATTCGTTAACGTTAGAATTGCGTCGCAGGAACAGTGCTTACCAGCACATTCCATTCGGTTATATGGACGCCTCCCCCCATGATTTCGCTTCGTAATTTCGCCTTGCGCCGCGGCGAGCGGCTGCTGTTGTCCAATGTCGACCTGACCCTGCATGCCGGTTACCGGGTAGGCGTGGTCGGCCGCAACGGTGCTGGCAAGTCCAGCCTGTTCGCGGCGGTGAAGGGCGAACTGGAGGCCGACAAGGGTGACGTCGACCTGCCGGGCAAGATCCGCATCGCCAGCGTTGCCCAGGAAACCCCGTCCCTGCCGGACCCGGCGCTGAGCTTCGTGCTGGGCGGTGACATCGAAGTGGCTGCGGTGCTGGCTGCCGAAGCCGACGCCACCGCCCGCGAAGACTGGGAAGCGGTGGCCGAGGCGCATACGCGCATGGCTGAGCTGAACGCCTACGACGCCGAAGCACGTGCCGGCAAGCTGCTGCATGGCCTGGGCTTCCCGGCCGAAACGCACCACCGCGCCGTGTCCTCGTTCTCCGGCGGCTGGCGCGTGCGCCTGAACCTGGCCCGCGCGCTGATGATGCCCAGCGACCTGCTGCTGCTCGACGAACCGACCAACCACCTGGATCTGGACGCGGTGTACTGGCTGGAACAGTGGCTGCTGAAGTACCCCGGCACCCTGCTGCTGATCTCGCATGACCGCGAGTTCCTCGACAACGTGGCCACCCACACCCTGCACCTGCACGGTGGTGGCGCCAAGCTTTACCCGGGTGGTTACACCGACTTCGAGCGCCAGCGTGCCGAACAGCTGCGCCAGCAGCAGATCGCGCATGAGAAGGAACAGGCCGAGCGCGCCCACCTGCAGAGCTTCATCGACCGCTTCAAGGCCCAGGCCAGCAAGGCCGCACAGGCACAGAGCCGGATGAAGCGCCTGGCCAAGCTGGCCGGAACCGAGGCGGTGCGCGCCGAGCGCGAATTCCGCATCGAGTTCGCACCGCCGGCCAAGCTGCCGTTCTCGCTGATCCGCCTGAACCACGTCGAGGCCGGCTACGGCAGCGATTCGGTGATCCTGCACAACGTGGGCTTCGGCCTGGAAGCGGGCCAGCGCATCGGCCTGCTGGGCCCCAACGGCGCCGGCAAGACCACCCTGGTGAAGACCCTGGTGGGCGAACTGGCACCGATTGCCGGCGAGCGCGCCGCACACCCGGACCTGCGCATCGGCTACTTCGCCCAGCACACGGTCGAGTCGCTGCATGAAGGCCAGTCGCCGATGGAGCACTTCCGCGACCTGGCCCCGGATGCACCGAACCAGTCGTTCCGCGATTTCCTCGGCAAGTGGAATTTCCCGGGCGACCGTGCCTTTGAACCGGTGGATGGTTTCTCCGGTGGCGAGCGTGCACGCCTGGCGCTGGCATTGATCGCCTGGCAACAGCCGAACGTGCTGTTGCTGGACGAACCGACCAACCACCTTGACYTGGAAATGCGCGAAGCACTGGCCGAAGCACTGGCCGATTTCGATGGCGCGATCGTGATGGTTTCGCATGACCGCCACCTGATCGGCCTGGTCTGTGACACCTTCTGGCGTGTGGCCGACGGCGTGGTCGAACCCTTCGATGGTGACCTCGATGCCTACGCCGCCTGGCTGCGCACGCGCCCGCAGGCGCAGGGCACCAAGGCACGCATGGAGCAGGTGGAGGAACCGGTGGTGGTCACGACCGCACCGGTCGCGCAGGTGGTGCAGAAGAAGCCGGTCAACCCGCACAAGCTGGCCAGCGCCGAAGCCAAGGTCGCCGAGCTGGAAGGTGTGTTGGCCGAACTGGACCGGCAGCTTGCCGACTCGAGCAACTATGCCGATGCCACGCGCATGGCCGTGCTCGGCCGCGACCGCGAAGCCGCCGCCGCACAGCTGGAAAAGGCCGAAGCGGCCTGGATGGAACTGCTGGAGTCCTGATTCCATCGGTGGCGCCGGGCCATGCCCSGCGGCTTCTTCCAACCGCTGCGCTCGCCGGGCATGGCCCGGCGCTACCCGCGGCGCGCGTGTTTCATCCCTGTGCCTGCAGCCATTCGCGGAACCGCTTGGCCGGTTCCCGTTCGGCACGCGAGCGCAGACGGGTCAGCCAGTAGCGACCCAGCTCCAGCGTGGTGGCAAACGGCTGCAGCAGCCGGCCCTCGGCCAGGTCCGCTTCGAACATGCGCAACGGCAGCAGGGCAACGCCCGCGCCACCGGCCGCAGCTACCGCCAGCGTCAAGGACGAATCGAACACCGGTCCGCGTGCTTCCACGCCGTTGGCCCCGGCCATCTGCAGCCAGCGTGGCCATTCGTCGCTGCGGTACGAACGCAGCAGCGGCAAGGCCGCCAGGTCGCGCGGATGCTTCAGCCGCCGCGCCAGTGCCGGCGCGCACAACGGCGCGAACGGCGCGTCCAGGATCGCCGTGCAGGCCTGTCCCTGCCAGTCGCCATCGCCGAAACGGATCGCCAGGTCCAGGCCTTCACCGGCCAGGTCGATGCGGTTGTTGTGGGTCTGCAGCCGCAGTTCGATATCCGGGTGGGCCGCATCGAACGCGGCCAGCTGCGGCAGCAGCCAGCCGGTGGCGAAGGTGCCGACCACGCCGATCGTCAGCACTTCCCGCGCCGGGCCACCGGTGTAGCGGGCGATGCTGGCTGAAATGCGCTCGAAGGATTCATTGAGCACCGGGTACAGGGCTGCTCCTTCCTCGGTCAACGCCACGCCGCGGGGCAGGCGGTGGAACAGGCGGATACCCAGCCGGTCCTCCAGTCCGCGTATCTGGTGACTCAGCGCCGCCTGGCTGACGCAGAGTTCCAGCGCGGCGCGGGTGAAGTTCTGGTGCCGGGCAGCCGCTTCGAAGGCGCGCAACGCATTCAGCGAAAGGGTGGGGTGCAGCATGGGGACGTGTGAGGCAGGATGATGGCTGATGGTAGCGCCTTGCCATGGGCGTTGGATAAATAAAGGGTTTAATGCGTCATGCATGAATTAATCTCATGGCTGACGCTGAAAAAACGCGCTGGTCGCCTTTGCCCACCCTTTCAATAATCGGGACAGCTTCCACGAGGATTCCGCATGCTTGCCCGTCGTCGATTCCTGCAGTTCAGTAGTGCCGCAGTCGCCTCCACCCTTGCGTTGCCGCTGCTGGCCCGGGCTGCCGCACCCGCCACCGTGCCCGCCACCGTGCCCGCCACACCGGTCGATGCCGCCATCGCCGCCGCCGCCGACTTCGCCGCACTGGAAAAGGCGTGCAGCGGTCGACTCGGCGTAACCCTGCTCGACAGTGCCGGTAGTCGTCGCCTCGGCCATCGCCAGGACGAACGCTTCCCGCTGTGCAGCACCTTCAAGAGCGTGCTGGCCGCCACGGTGCTCAAGCAGGCCGAGCGCGATGCGGCACTGCTGGACCGGCGCCTGCCGGTGCGGACCCAGGACCTCCTGGAGCACGCGCCGGTCACCCGCCGCCACGTCGGCAAGGACCTGACCGTGCGTGACCTGTGCCGGGCCACGTTGATCACCAGCGACAACACCGCCGCCAACCTGTTGTTCGCAGCGATCGGCGGGCCGCCGGCGGTGACCGCGTTCCTGCGCGCCACCGGCGACACGATCACCCGCAGCGATCGCCTGGAGCCGGAACTGAACAGCTTCGCCATCGATGATCCCCGCGACACCACTACGCCGGCGGCCATTGCATCGACGCTGCAGCGTCTGGTGCTGGGCAATGCACTCAGGCCTGCCTCACGCCAGCAGTTGGCCGACTGGCTGATCGACAACGAAACCGGCGATGCCTGCCTTCGTGCGGGCCTGGGCAAGCGCTGGCGGGTGGGCGACAAGACCGGCAGCAATGGCGAAGACGCCCGCAACGACATCGCCGTGTTGTGGCCGGTGCAGGGCGGTTCGCCCTGGGTCCTGACCGCCTATCTGCAGGCGGGCACGATCAGCTTCGAACAGCGCGCGGCGGTACTTGCGCAGGTCGGGCGGATTGCAGATGGGCTGATCCGCTGAAGGGCGCTCTGCCGAAAGGAGAGGACACTTTCAGCCGTGTCCGGCTTGCCCGATCCGGATCGAACCCGCATCCTGCGCGCGTTCGATCCACACGGAAGTCCCCCCGATGAGCCATGAACTGGTCTACCTGCTGCTGATCTTCGCGCTGCTGGTCATCCCGCGCGCGCTGCAGCGGTTCAGCCTGCCGGCGCCGCTGACCTGCCTGCTGTTCGGCATCATCGGCATGCTCTGGCTGGGCGACCAGGCGCACGACGCGGTCATCGCGCTGCTGGCCACGCTGGGCATCTCCTCACTGTTCCTGTTCGCCGGCCTGGAAGTTGACCTGCAGGCCTTGCGGCGCGGCATGTGGCCGCTGCTGGCGCATCTGCTGATCCGCAGTGCCACCCTGTTCGGCGTCGGCTGGCTGGCCTGGCGTTACGCCGGCCTGCCATGGCAGGCGGCCGGGTTGCTGGCACTTGCGCTGCTGACCCCCTCCACCGGTTTCATCATGGATTCGCTGTCGCGGCTGGGGCTGAGCGAGGACGAGCGGTTCTGGGTCACCAGCAAGGCCATCGCCGGCGAACTGCTGGCCCTGGCGGCGTTGTTCATCGTGCTGCAGGCTGGCGATCCCGGGCACATGGCGCTGTCCAGCCTGGCCCTGCTGGCGATGATGATCGGCCTGCCGCTGCTGTTCATCGCGCTTGGTCGCTGGGTCGCGCCGCATGCGCCGGGCTCGGAATTCTCACTGCTGGTGATGGTGGGCATGGTGGCGGCGTACATCACCTACCTGCTGGGCGTGTACTACCTGGTTGGCGCCTTCATTGCCGGCCTGGTCGCGCGCCTGCTGCACCAGCGAATGCCGCTGCTGGCCTCGCACGAAAACCTGCATGCGCTGCGTCTGTTCGCCTCGTTCTTCGTGCCGTTCTACTTCTTCAACGCCGGCACCAAGGTGCCCAGCGAAGCGCTGAGCTGGGAGGCGCTGGGGCTGGGCATCGTCATCACCCTGGTGGTGCTGCCCCTGCGCATCGCGGTGGTCTGGCTGCAGCGCCGCGTGATGTTCGGCGAGAGCTTCCGCAGCAGCCTGCGTGTGTCGCTGGCGCTGGCACCGACGCTGATCTTCACCCTGGTGCTGGCCGCGATCATGCGCGATCGCTTCCAGATTCCCGCGGTGCTGTTCGGCGCGCTGCTGCTGTATGCCGCCTTGACCACGCTGCTGCCCTCGCTGGTGTTCCGCACGCCGTTCGATGTCGATCCGGTCGAGCAGGAGCCGGCAGGGCAGGGCGAAGATGCGCCGGTGGCGGCGACGGACGTGGTTGCCGCCGCCCCTGCAGCCGAGCGCTGAGGTGGATCCAGGGAGTGCGGTTTGCGCCCATCGGCCATGGCCGTTAGGGTTGGGGCATGAAACCGATCGCCGCTGTTGCTTCCGCCTTCGCCCTGCTCGGCCTCGCCGCCTGCTCGCAGCCATCGCATACGGTCAACCACGATCTGTCGACCGCGCCGGCCGACGCCTTCATGGCCGCGGTCGCTGCCCATTGTGGCCAGGCGTACGAGGGCAAGGTGGTGGAAGACACGCCGGCCCCCACCGGTAAAGACCCCTTCGCCGGGCAGAAGCTGGTGATGCACGTGCGGGGCTGCGCCGACCCGGGCCATGAGCTGCGCATCCCGTTCCACGTCGGCGATGACCATTCGCGCACCTGGGTGTTGACCCGCACCGAGCACGGGCTGCGCCTGAAGCACGACCATCGCCACGCCGATGGCAGCCCCGATGCGATCACCCTGTACGGCGGTGACAGCAAGCCGCCGGGCACCGCCGAACGCCAGCAGTTCCCCGCCGATGGCGAATCGGTGGCGATGTTCCGCCGTGCCGACATGCTGGCTTCAACCCACAACACCTGGGCGATGGAGATCGAGCCGGACCAGCGGTTTGTCTATGAGCTGACGCGCCCGGAAGGGCGCCGTTTCCGGGTCGAGTTCGATCTCAGCAAGCCGGTCGCGCTACCGCCGGCGCCCTGGGGTGATGCAGCGGCGCCGGCACCCTGATCGGCCCCCTGGCATGCTGCCGCGGACAGCCCGGCGCTACCCCTCAACGCGTGCCGAAGCGCGCCCGGCAGCCGTTGCTGACCCACACGTTGCCGCGCGAGTAGCCCCAGGTCCGGCCTTCCTGGCAGGCGCTGCCGGACAGCTGCTGCTGCAGCACAGGCCGGCCCTGGCGTTCATCCCAGTTGCAGCTCTGCTGGCGGTTGTTGTTGCTGCTGCAGGTCACGGTGTAGTTGCTGTTGCCACCACCCCAGCCGCCGCCATTGCCCCCACCATTGCCGCCGCCCCAGCCACCGCGGGCCTCGGCGAACTCGGCGCGGCAGCCGCGGTTGACCCAGATCGCGCCGTTGCGCACGCCCCAGTTCTGGCCTTCCACGCACTGCGTGCCGGAGATCTGCCGGACCACGCGTGCGTTGCGCCAGCCCACCGGGCAGCTGCGTTCGCGGTTGTCCTGGCTTTCGCAGCGCACGGTGCCGCTGTTGCCGTTGCCGTTGCCACCACCCCAACCGCCGCCGTTGCCGCCACCCCAGCCGCCTCGGCCCTGGGTGAATTCGG
Source organism: Stenotrophomonas sp. 05L414_2 (assembly GCF_056397905.1). Classification (NCBI taxonomy): domain Bacteria; kingdom Pseudomonadati; phylum Pseudomonadota; class Gammaproteobacteria; order Lysobacterales; family Lysobacteraceae; genus Stenotrophomonas; species Stenotrophomonas sp. 05L414_2. The sequence goes on along the minus strand of NZ_JBFTOJ010000018.1, from coordinate 15,258 downwards.
CGCGGCAGCCGTTGTTGACCCAGATGCTGCCATTGCGGGTGCCCCAGGTTCGGCCTTCCACACAGGCCGAGCCGGACAGCTGGCGGACCAGCCGGGCATCGCGCCAGCCGGTGTTGCAGACGCGTTCGCGGTTGTTCTGGCTCTCGCAGCGGACCACCCCGTCCTGCGCGGCGGCAGGGGCGGAGTGCAGGGCGAGCGCGGTAAAGGTGCCAAGGATCACGGCCAGGCTGGCCAGGGACTGCGGTTTCATGGCGACATCCCCATACGGGAGTAGGTGCGCGACTATAAGGACGGGGGCGATCAAGCCCGCGTGACCGTCCGCATTTGCCCCGGCCGGGGCGTCGGCCGCAGAATAAGAGGCTTTCCGGCCCCCATCAGGCGCCGGCGTTCTCCAGCGGAGCTTTCCCCCCATGCGTACCCACTTCTGCGGCCTGGTCGATGAGACCCTGATTGGCCAGACTGTCACCCTCGCCGGCTGGACCGACGTGGCCCGTAACCAGGGCGGCGTCTGCTTCATCGATCTCCGCGATCATGAAGGCATCGTGCAGGTGACGGTGGAGCTCGACAACGCCGAAGTGTTCGCCGTGGCCGCCTCGCTGGGCTATGAGGACGTGCTGCAGGTGGAAGGCGTGGTACGTGCTCGCCACGCGGTCAACGACAAGCTGCGCACGGGCAAGGTGGAAGTGATCGCCACCGCCATCACCGTGCTGAACAAGGCCGCGCCTCTGCCGTTCCACGCCCACGAGAACCCGGGCGAAGAAACCCGCCTGAAGTACCGCTACCTGGACCTGCGCCGTCCGGAGATGCAGCGCATGCAGCGCACCCGCATCAAGCTGGTGCAGGCCCTGCGCCGCCACCTGGACGAGAAGGGCTTCCAGGACATCGAAACGCCGATCCTGACCAAGGCCACCCCGGAAGGTGCACGCGACTTCCTGGTGCCGGCGCGCATGCACCCGGGCGAGTTCTATGCCCTGCCGCAGAGCCCGCAGCTGTTCAAGCAGATCCTGATGGTGGCCGGCTTCGACCGCTACTACCAGATCGCGCGCTGCTTCCGCGATGAGGCCCTGCGTGCCGACCGCCAGCTGGAATTCACCCAGCTGGACATGGAGTTCGCCTTCGTCCGCGAGCGCGACGTGCAGGACTTCGTCGAAGACATGATCCGCGCCATCTTCAAGGAAGTGGTCGACGTCGAACTGGATGCCAGCTTCCCGCGCATGACCTGGGCCGAGGCGATGCGTCGCTATGGTTCGGACAAGCCTGACCTGCGCATCGAGCTGGAACTGGTGGACGTGGCCGAGCTGGTCAAGACCAGCGAATTCCCGGTGTTCACCGCTGCTGCCAATGATGCCGATGGCCGCGTCGCCGCCCTGCGCATCCCCGGTGGTGCCAGCCTGTCGCGCAAGCAGATCGACGAGTACGCCGCGCACGCCGCCAAGTACGGTGCGAAGGGCCTGGCCTACATCAAGGTGGGCGAGAACGGTGAAATCAGCTCGCCGATCCAGAAGTTCTTCAGTGAAGAGGGCTTCGCCGCCCTGGTCGCCCATGTCGGCGCCGGCAACGGCGACATCGTGTTCTTCGGTGCCGGCGGCTACAACAAGGTGTCCGACTTCATGGGCGCGCTGCGCCTGAAGGCCGGCAAGGACTTCGGTCTGGTCGCCGACAGCTGGGCGCCGCTGTGGGTCACCGACTTCCCGATGTTCGAATGGGACGAGGAAGCGCAGCGCTACGTCGCCCTGCATCACCCCTTCACCGCGCCGGCCGTGGACGACATCGCCGACCTGCGCGCGCACGCCAAGACCGCCGTTTCGCGCGGCTACGACATGGTGCTCAACGGCAATGAAATCGGCGGCGGTTCGATCCGTATCCACCGCCCCGACATGCAGAGCGCGGTGTTCGAACTGCTCGGCATCGGTGCCGAAGAAGCCCGTGCCAAGTTCGGCTTCCTGCTCGACGCSYTSAAMTWYGGCGCSCCGCCGCACGGYGGCATCGCCTTCGGCATCGACCGCATCGCCGCACTGATGGCCGGTACCGAGTCGATCCGCGACGTCATCCCGTTCCCGAAGACCACCGGTGCGCAGGATCTGATGACCGACGCGCCGTCGCCGATCGTCGACGAGCAGCTGGCCGAAGTGCACATCCAGGTTCGCCCCAAGAAAAACTGATCAGGAGATCCAGGCAATGACCGAGTTTGCGTTTTCGCTGGAGTGGGAAAAGCTGGGCAATGAAGGCTCCGAGGCCAACCTGGTCACCGAGCGTGCACGTGTCTTCGGTGGTTGGCTGGTCCGTGTCGGTACCAACCCGTCGGCCATGGCCCTGACCTTCGTCGCCGACGGCGAAGGCCGCTGGGACGGTGAAGACTTCGGCGTCGAGGATTACGAAGACGACGAAGAGGAAGAGTACGACGAGGACGAGGAAGGCGAAGAAGAGGAAGACGGCGAGGAAGAAGAGGACGACGAGGAATACGAAGAAGAGGAAGAGGAAGAAGACGACAAGGAACCGGCGGAGCGGGCTTGACCCGAACCGTGGTCCTGACGTCAACTCGACCCATGTATTCGATCCGCCGCGCCACTGTGGACGACGCGCCGACCCTGTCGGCGCTGGCCGCACGCACGTTCACCGAAACCTTCGGCCATCTGTATCCGCCGCAGGACCTGCAGGACTTCATCGACGAGGCCTACACGGTCGAGCGCCAGCGCACGATCCTGGCCCACCCGGATTACGCGGTGTGGCTGCTGGAGCTGGACGGGGAGGCGGTCGGCCATGCCGCCGCCGGCCCCTGTGGGTTGCCGCACCCGGACGTGAAGCCCGGTGACGGTGAGCTCAAGCGCCTGTACCTGATCAAGACGCAGCAGAGCTGCGGCTGGGGCAGCCGCCTGCTGGAAACGGCGCTGGCCTGGCTGGAGCACGACGGCCCGCGCACGCTGTGGCTGGGCGTGTGGTCGGAAAACTTCGGCGCGCAGCGCTTCTACGCCCGGTATGGTTTTGAAAAGGCCGGCGAGTACCTGTTCCCGGTGGGCGATACCAACGATCTTGAGTTCATCCTGCGCCGTTTGCCGCATCCGGCCTGAAACCGTTCACCGCCGCTTGCCCCTGGCTTTTGTTCAATCACTGTAGTTCCGCCCCGCTGACCGCCAGGCTGTTGCACATGACTCCCCCCGTTCTGTTGTTGCATGGCATCTGGAATGCCCGTGCCTGGGTCGGGCCGCTGGCCTGGCGCCTGCGCGCGCGCGGCTTCCAGGTCCATACCTTTGGCTACTCGTCCGTATTTGGCGGTCCCGATGTGGCCGTGCCGCAGTTGCTGGAGCGGCTGGCAGATGCAGGCCCGCTGTCGCTGGTCGGGCACAGCCTGGGTGGCCTGCTGGCGCTGGAAGCCCTGCGCCGGCAGCCGCAGTTGCCCGTGCAGCGCGTGGTCTGCCTGGGCTCGCCACTGCGGGGCAGTGGTACTGCGCGCTCGTTGTCCGAACATGGTTGGGGCCTGGCCCTGGGCCGCAGCAGCGAGCTGTTGCTGGACGGGCTGCCGGACTGGCAGGGCAAGGCCGCCGTCGGCCTCATCGCCGGCTCGGTGCCGCATGGGCTGGGCAGCCTGCTCGGGGCGCTGGATGACGATTCCGACGGTACCGTGGCGCTGGCCGAGACCCGCCTGCCGGGCCTGGCCGACCACTGCGTGGTGCGCACCAGCCACAGCGGCCTGGTGGTGTCGCCCGATGCCGCGCGGCAGACCGCGCATTTCCTCCGCCATGGCCAGTTCGACCATGGCCGGGACGCCGCCGCCGCGTAAGGCGGTTCGCCGGGCATGGCCCGGCGCTACCACGGCGGTGCCCCCCCGGTAGCRCCGGGCCATGCCCGGCGAGCGCAGCGGCATCCATCCGCCCTCGACACGGTCAGCGGGCCCGATCAGGTAGAATCCGCGGCCTTATCCATCAACGCACGTACGGAAAGACCCATGGGTAGAGGCCCCTCCATCGAGAACCGCAAGAACGCGTCTGACGCGAAGCGCGGCAAGATTTTCACCAAGATCATCCGTGAGATCGGCGTGGCCGCCCGCGGCGGTGGAGGCGACCCCAACAACAACCCGCGCCTGCGTGTAGCCGTGGACAAGGCGCTGACCGCGAACATGTCCAAGGACGTGATCGAGCGCGCCATCAAGAAGGCCACCGGTGAACTGGAAGGCGTCGAGTACGAAGAGATCCGCTACGAGGGCTACGCGCCCGGTGGCGTGGCCGTCATCGTCGATTGCCTGACCGACAACCGCGTGCGCACCGTGGCCGATGTCCGCCATGCGTTCAGCAAGTGCGGCGGCAACATGGGCACCGAAGGCTCGGTCAGCTTCATGTTCAAACGCGTGGGCGTGCTGCACTACGGCGCCGGCGCCGATGAGGACGCCATCTCCGAAGCGGCCATCGAGGCCGGTGCCGATGACATCGTGGTCTACCCGGAGGATGGCGCGATCGACGTGCTCACCGCCGCGGACAGCTTCCACGCAGTCAAGGATGCGATGCAGGCGGCTGGCCGCACGCCGGATCATGCCGAGCTGACCTTCCGTGCCGACAACGACATCAAGGTCGAGGGCGACACTGTCCTGCAGGTCAAGAAGCTGCTGGACATGCTGGAAGACCTCGACGACGTGCAGGACGTGTACTCCAACGCCGATCTCGGCGCGGACGCCTACGCCTGAACGGACGCTGCGCCGGTCGCCTTTGGCGGCCGGTGAGCGGACAATGCGGACCATGATGACCCCAGACGTTTCCAGCCATCACCGCCGCATGCGTCCTTCCCGGATCAGCGGCCTGCGCGCGTGTGCCGCATGACCCGCATTCTCGGCATCGACCCGGGTTCACAACGGACCGGGGTCGGCATCATCGATGTCGATGCCAGCGGCCGGGTCAGCCACGTGCATCACCAGCCGCTGGTGCTGCTCGGTGCCGATGACTTCCCGCAGCGCATGAAGCTGCTGGTGCTGGGCCTGGCCGAGCTGTGCCTGGAGTTCCAGCCGCAGGAAGTGGCCATCGAAAAGGTGTTCATGGCGCGCAACCCCGATTCGGCGCTGAAGCTGGGCCAGGCCCGTGGCGCGGCGATTTCGGCGGTGGTGCTGCGCGACCTGCCGGTGCACGAGTACGCCGCCAGCGAGATCAAGCTGGCGGTGGTCGGTCGTGGCGGCGCCGAAAAGCAACAGGTTCAACACATGGTCGGGCTCATGCTCAACCTGAAAACCAAGCTGCAGGCCGACGCGGCCGACGCGTTGGCCGTGGCCATCACCCATGCCCACGTAAGGGCAACGGCCAACCGCCTGGGGCTGACTGCCCGCCAGGYGTGGGGCCGCAAATGAGGAGCTGCACGCAATGATCGGTCGACTGCGCGGAATCGTCGCCTACAAGGCGCCGCCGTGGCTGGTGGTGGACGTCAATGGGGTGGGCTACGAGCTGGAGGCGCCGATGAGCACCTTCTACGACCTGCCCGAGCTGGGCCGTGAGGTCACGCTCTACACTCATTATTCGCAGAAGGAAGACAGCGTCTCGCTGTACGGCTTCCTGCGCGAAGGCGAGCGCCGCCTGTTCCGCGACGTGCAGAAGGTCAGCGGCATCGGCGCGAAGATCGCGCTGGCCGTGCTGTCCGGGGTCACCGTCGAAGAATTCGCCCGCATGGTCCAGGCCGGCGACATCACCGCGCTGACCCGCATCCCCGGCATCGGCAAGAAGACCGCCGAGCGCATGGTGCTGGAACTGCGTGACCGCGCGGCGCAGTTCGGTGCCGGTGGCGCACTGCCGACCGGCAGTGGCCCGGCCCCGGCCGATCCGCTGTCCGATGCCACCGTGGCGCTGCAGCAGCTGGGCTACAAGCCCACCGAGGCGGCGCGGATGGCGCGCGAGGCCTTCAACGAGGGCGACGAAGTGGCCATGGTCATCCGCAAGGCCCTGCAATCGGCGCTGCGCTGAGCCGCTCCGTTTCCTTCCCCATTACACCCTGAGCTTCGCCAGGAGCCCCATGTCCAGCAGTCAAACCCCGCACACCGCCGCCCATGGTGGCCATGGTCACGCTCCCCCCGCCGGGGGCCTGGCGCTGATCATCGGTGCGATCGGCGTGGTCTTCGGCGATATCGGCACCAGCCCGCTGTACACCCTGAAGGAGGCGTTCTCGCCGCACTACGGGCTCAACAGCGACCACGACACCGTGCTGGGCGTGCTGTCGCTGGCGTTCTGGGCGCTGAACATCGTGGTCACCCTGAAGTACGTGACCATCATCATGCGCGCCGACAATGATGGCGAGGGCGGCATCATGGCGCTGATGGCGCTGACCCAGCGCACGCTGCGCAACGGGTCGCGCTCGGCCTACGTGGTCGGCATCCTCGGCATCTTCGGCGCCTCGCTGTTCTTCGGCGATGGCGTGATCACCCCGGCGATATCGGTGCTGGGTGCGGTCGAAGGCCTGGAGGTTGCCGCGCCGGGGCTGCATGCCTTCATCGTGCCGATCACCGTGGTGGTGCTGCTGGCCGTGTTCGCGGTGCAGCGTTTCGGTACCGCGAAGATCGGCAAGCTGTTCGGCCCGATCACCTCGATCTGGTTCATTTCGCTGGCCGCGATCGGCATCTACAACATCGTCGACGCGCCGGAAGTGCTGAAGGCGTTCAACCCGTGGTGGGCGATCCGCTTCTTCATGGAGCACGGCTGGCACAGCATCTTCATCCTCGGCGCGGTGGTGCTGGCGGTGACAGGTGGCGAGGCGCTGTACGCCGACATGGGCCACTTCGGTGCCAAGCCGATCCGCCACGCCTGGTACTTCTTCGTGCTGCCCTGCCTGGTGCTGAACTACCTGGGGCAGGGCGCGCTGGTGCTCAACCATCCCGAGGCGGTCAAGAACCCGTTCTTCGAGGCGGTGCCGTCGTGGGCGCTGTACCCGATGATCATCCTGGCCACGATGGCTGCGGTGATCGCCTCGCAGTCGGTGATCACCGGTGCGTTCTCGGTCTCGCGCCAGGCCATGCAGCTGGGCTACATCCCGCGCATGCGCATCAAGCACACCTCGCACGACACCATCGGCCAGATCTACATCCCCGGCATCAACTGGGGCATCGCGGTGATGGTGATCGGCCTGGTGCTGGCCTTCCGCAGCTCGTCCAACCTGGCCGTGGCCTACGGCATCTCGGTGTCGGCCACCATGCTGATCGATACCCTGCTGCTGGCCCTGGTTGCACGTTCGCTGTGGCCCAAGGCACGCAACTGGATCCTGCCCTTGTGCGTGGTGTTCTTCATCATCGATCTGGGCTTTGTCATCGCCAACGGCGCCAAGCTGCTGCAGGGCGCCTGGTTCCCGGTGGTGCTGGGCATCTTCCTGTTCACCATGATGCGCACCTGGCGCCGTGGCCGCGAACTGCTGCGCGACGAGATCCGCAAGGACGGCATCCGCATCGACACCTTCCTGCCGGGCCTGATGCTGGCGCCGCCGGTACGCGTACCCGGCACCGCGGTGTTCCTCACCGCCGACCCGGCCGTGGCCCCGCATGCGCTGATGCACAACCTCAAGCACAACAAGGTGCTGCACGAGCGCAACGTGTTCCTGCATGTGGTGACCCTGCCGGTGCCGTACGCGGCGGAAGGGCAGCGCCTGAAGATCGAATCGGTGGGCGATGAGTTCTATCGGGTCTACGTGCGTTTCGGCTTCATGGAGACCCCCGACGTACCGCTGGCGCTGATGCGCTCGTGCGACCACGGTGGCATCTACTTCGACCCGATGGACACCACCTTCTTCGCCAGCCGCGAGACCATCGTCGCCACCGCCAACCGTGGCATGCCGATCTGGCGCGACAAGCTGTTCGCGCTGATGCACAGGAACGCCGCCCCGGCGACGGGCTTCTTCCGGATTCCGGGCAACCGCCTGGTCGAGCTGGGCGCGCAGGTGGAGATCTAATCTCCACCTGCGCTACGTCCCACGATTTGCTGCGCAAATCGTGGGCCCCGCCCGCATTCCACCTTATCCCCCCGCCTGTCGGCGCGCCCCCTTGAACAACAAGGGGGCTCCACTTGCGGAGGCGCCGCGCGCCAGAAGCCGAGCCCACTCTGCTCCTCAGTTCCATCCACCCATGGCGTGGATCTACCGTGTCGACCAAGGTCGACACCCACCTATAGCAGGCCACGCCGTGTCGACCAAGGTCGACACCTACCAGGAGCAGACCATGCCATTCCGGCAGATCGCGGAGATCTGTCGAAGGCGGGGTGGGTCCGGTTGCGGGGGTGTCCGCGGCATGGATGCCGCGGCCAAGCCCCCATGGATGGGTTTACGGCGTCCCCCGCAACAGGACCCACCCCGCCATCCATCAGGAAACCTGCTTCTGCTGTTGCTTCGGCAGTTGAAGTTGCAGTTGCTTCTGCGGGTGCCGGGCGCAGCCCGGCCGAATCTCCCCGCTTTTACCGCATAATCAGCACATGACCGACGACCGCATCATCGCCGCCGGCGCCACCCGCGAGGATGACGCCGCCGACGCCAGCATCCGACCCAAGCGACTTGCCGACTATCTCGGCCAGGTGCCGGTGCGCGAGCAGATGGAGATCTACATCCAGGCCGCCAAGGGTCGTGGCGATGCGCTGGACCACGTCCTGATCTTCGGCCCCCCCGGCCTGGGCAAGACCACCCTCAGCCACGTCATCGCCAACGAACTGGGCGTGGCCCTGCGCGTGACCTCCGGCCCGGTGATCGAGAAGGCCGGCGATCTGGCCGCGCTGCTGACCAACCTGCAGCCGCACGATGTGCTGTTCATCGACGAGATCCATCGCCTGTCGCCGGTGGTGGAAGAAGTGCTGTACCCGGCGATGGAAGATTTCCAGATTGACATCATGATCGGCGAGGGCCCTGCGGCGCGCTCGATCAAGATCGACCTGCCGCCGTTCACCCTGATCGGCGCCACCACCCGCGCCGGCCTGCTGACCGCACCGCTGCGCGACCGCTTTGGCATCGTCCAGCGCCTGGAGTTCTACAGCGTCGAAGAACTGACCCGCATCGTGCGCCGCTCGGCCGCGATCCTGGCCATCGACTGCACCGCCGACGGGGCAGGGGAGATCGCGCGCCGCGCGCGTGGCACCCCGCGTATCGCCAACCGCCTGTTGCGCCGCGTGCGCGATTACGCCCAGGTCAAGGCCGGTGGCCACATCGACCAGACCGTGGCCCAGGCCGCAATGCAGATGCTCAAGGTCGACCCGGAAGGCTTCGACGAGCTTGACCGCCGGCTGCTGAAGACCATGGTCGATTACTTCGACGGTGGCCCGGTGGGCATCGAGTCGCTCGCCGCAGCGCTTTCCGAAGAGCGTGGCACGCTGGAAGACGTGGTCGAGCCGTACCTGATCCAGCAGGGCTTCCTGGTGCGCACCGCGCGTGGCCGCATGGCGACCCACAAGGCCTACCGGCACATGGGCCTGAAGCCGAAGAACCCGCCGCAGGACCTGTTTGCCGAGGTCCCCGATGTCGGTTGAACCGCGATTCAGTTGGCCGACACGCATTTACTGGGAAGATACCGACGCTGGCGGCGTGGTCTACCACGCCCGCTACGTGGCCTTCATGGAACGGGCCCGGACCGAATGGATGCGCGCGCTGGGCTACGGCCAGGAGCGCATGCGGTCCGAGCACGGCATGGTCTTCGCGGTGCGCTCCATGCAGATGGATTTCATCAAGCCGGCACGGCTGGATGACCAGCTGCAGGTAAGCGCCACCCTGGTCCAGCTGAAGAAGGCCAGCATGGTCTTCGACCAGCAGGTCCTGCGCGACGGCCAGCTGCTGCTGTCCGCACAGGTCCGCATCGCCGCACTGGACGCGGCCAGTTTCCGCCCGCGTGGCATGGACGATGCCGTCCTTGCCGCGCTGCAACCCCACCTCCACCCCGAATCCGAACAGAACTCTTGAGGAACAACGGATGATCGCAACGCTCCTGGCCCTGCAGGCCACGGTCACCGAGGCTTTGCCGGCTGACGTCAGCAATGCCGCGACCCAGACCCTTGCCCAGGCCACCACCGGCGGCGGCATCAACTACCTCGAACTGATGGCCAAGGCCAGCTTGCCGGTGAAGATCATCGTGCTGGCGCTGCTGGTCGGCTCGTTCGTCAGCTGGGTGATCATTTTCCGCAAGGCCCGCATCTTCAAGCAGGCCACCCGCGAAGCCGACGAGTTCGAGAACCGCTTCTGGTCCGGTGCCGACCTGGGCAAGCTGTACAGCTCGGCCACCGACCGCAGCCGCAATGTCGGCGGCCTGGAAGCCATCTTCGAAGCCGGTTTCCGCGAGTACACCCGCCTGCGCGACAAGCGCCGGCTGGATGGCCGTGCCCAGCTGGAAGGTGCCCAGCGCGCCATGCGCACCACCTACACCCGCGAAGTCGACCAGCTCGAGCGCAACCTGGAGCTGCTGGCCAACATCGGCTCGACCGCCCCGTACGTAGGCCTGGTCGGTACCGTGTTCGGCATCATGGTGACCATGCACGACATGATCAGCAGCGGCGCCCAGGCCGGTATTGCCGCCGTCGCCCCGGGCATCTCCGAAGCCCTGTTCGCCACTGCCATCGGCCTGTTCGTGGCGATCCCGGCGGTATGGGCCTACAACCGCTTCACCACCCGCGTGGAGCGCATGTCGGTGCGTTTCGAGACCTTCGCCGACGAGTTCAGCTCGATCCTGCAGCGCCAGAGCGCTGGCGACGAGTAAGCGCCAGACCCGGGAGTCCAAGCCATGTCCGCTGCCATCGGTCGCCGCAAGCGCCGCAAGCTGAAATCGGAAATCAACGTCGTTCCCTATATCGACGTCATGCTGGTGCTGTTGATCATCTTCATGGTCACCGCGCCACTGCTCACCCTGAGCTTCGATGTCGACCTGCCCAATTCCAACGCCAAGGCGCTGGAAAGCAAGCAGGAACCGGTGATCGTCTCGGTGCGCCAGGACGGCCAGCTCAGCCTGAAGCTGCCCGACGCCAAGGAACCCACGGCCGTCACTGCCGAGGAACTGCAGGGCCACCTGTCCGGCATCGCCGCGCAGGACAAGGGAGTGCGCGTGATCGTCGCCGCCGACCGTGCCGTGGCCTATGAAAAGGTCATCGCGGCGATGGACGTGATCAAGCGCGCCAACGTGGACAAGGTAGGCCTGGCCACCGATGCACGCTGACGCCCTGCCGCCACCGCACAAGCAGGAACCCGGCTGGGGCCAGCCGATGGTGCTGGCCGTGCTGGTGCACCTGCTGGTCGCGTTGATCTTCATCGGCGCCTGGCTGTGGTCACCGCAGCGCAATACCGATGCCGCCGCAGGTGATCCCTCGGTCGAGGCCAGCCTGGCACTGTCCGCGTCCGAAGCCGCTGCCGCCCGCCAGGCCCTGCGCCAGTCGGAAAAGCTGGAAGACCTGCCGCCGCCGGTGGCCGAACCGATCCCGGTGCCGGAAGACACCATCCCGCCGCCGCAGCCGATTGAAGAGCCGCGCCCGCAGGACGCACCGACGCCGCAGCAGCAACAGGCGCAGGAACGCGTGGCGCAGCCCGACACCAAGGACCAGGACGCGGTCAGCGCGTTGGCGATCTCGCAGGAAAAGGCCAAGCAGGAGCAGGAAGCCAAGCGCCGCCAGGAGCAGATCGACCTGACCGAGCGCAAGCGCCAGGAAGAGGCCGAGCAGAAGCTGCGTCTGGCCAAGCAGCAGGAAGCGGATGCCAAGAAGAAGCAGGCCGAGCAGGAGCGCCTGGCCGCTGACAAGGCGGAAGCCGAGAAGCAGAAGAAGATCGCCGACATCCGCGCCCGCCGCGAGCAGGCCGAGAAGGAAGCCAAGCTGGCCGAGCAGAAGCTGCGCCAGGTCGCTGCCGCGCGCAATGCCGCAGGCACGGCTGCTGCCGGTGCCAGTGGTGCAGCACAGCCGGCTGCCGGTGGTGGTGGCAGCAGTGATGATCTGTCTGCCAAGTACGCGGCGGCCATCCAGGCCAAGGTGCTGGCGCAGTGGGTGCGTCCGGACAGCGTGCCGCTGGGCCAACGCTGCCAGATCACCATCAACCAGTTGCCGGGCGGTACCGTCCGCAGCGCCACGGTCAGCGCCGGCTGCCCGTTCGATGAAGCCGGCAAGCGCTCGATCGAGGCCGCCGTGCTCAACGCCCAGCCGCTGCCGTACCGCGGTTTCGAGCAGGTATTCGCACGCACGATCAACTTCACGTTCACCGCCCAGGATCGCTGAGGCGCGGGGCAGGGCAGCCCGTTGGGGCTGTCCCGTCATCCAATGACGCCTTTAGCTCTGGATCGTACGGGCCCGTCCACGCCATGCTTGGGACGAGTCATCCGCACGAAAGGTGGCCGCGACGTTAACGGCATGTGAGAGACCCGGCTGGCACTGACCAGGAATTCACGTACCCTTGGTTCATGATTGCGAAGCGGTTCACTGCCGTTTTGTTATCCCTCGTTCCGGTTCCCCCTATTTGAGCGCTCCATGAAGAAGATGCCTCGCTGGCTTGCCGTGTTTGCGGCCCTGTTGCTGCCCTTTGCTGCCGTCGCGCAGCAGAAGGGGCTGGATATCGACATCATCGGCGGCAATGCCTCCGCCCTCCCGATCACCATCGTGCCGATGCCCTACCAGGGTGCAGCCGGTGCTCCGCAGACCGACGTCGCCGGCGTGGTCCGTGCCGACCTCGAACGTTCGGGCCAGTTCCGCACGCTGCCCGAAGCGCAGATCGTCGAAAAGCCGATTCGTGGCGGTGACATCCAGTTCGCCACCTGGCGCGCGCTGAAGCAGAACTACATCGTCGTCGGCCGGGTCATGGACGCCGGTGCCGGCGCCTACCGCGTCGAGTACGAACTGTTCGACGTGCCCAAGGGCGAGCGCCTGCTGGGCCTGGCGATGACCGCCCGTGGCAATGCCATGCGCGACGTTGCCCACCAGATGGCCGACGCCATCTACGAGAAGATCACCGGTGTCCGTGGTGCCTTCTGGACCCGCATCGCCTACGTGACCGCCAGCGGCAAGGGCGACGCCATGCGCTACGCGCTGATGGTGGCCGATTCGGACGGCTTCAACCCGCAGACCATCGTGCGTTCGGCCGAGCCGCTGCTGTCGCCGTCGTGGAGCCCGGATGGCAACAAGCTGGCCTACGTCAGCTTCGAGCGTGGCAACTCGGCCATCTACATCCAGAACATCTCCACCGGCGCCCGTGAGCTGGTCACCAGCTTCCGCGGCATCAACAGCGCCCCGGCCTTCTCGCCGGACGGCCGCAAGCTGGCCCTGACCCTGTCGCGTTCGGGCAACCCGGAGATCTACGTGATGGATCTGGGCAGCAAGCAGCTGACCCAGCTGACCAACCACTTCGCCATCGATACCGAGCCGACCTGGGCACCGGATGGCAGTGCGGTGTACTTCACCTCCGACCGCGGCGGCCGTCCGCAGGTCTACAAGGTCGGTGCCGGTGGTGGCAGCGCCGAGCGCGTGACCTTCCAGGGCAACTACAACGCCAAGCCTTCGGTGTCCTACGACGGCAAGAAGATCGCTGTCGCCCAGGGTTCGGGCAACAGCTACAAGATCGCGATGATGGACAGCTCGCTGGGTTCGCCCCGCTGGAGCACGCTGTCGCCGGGTTCGCTGGACGAATCGCCGAGCTTCGCGCCCAACGCGAGCATGGTGCTGTATGCCGCCCGTGAGGGTGGTCGTGGTGTGCTGTACGCCGTCTCGGCCGATGCGCGCGTGCGCCAGCGCCTGGTCCTGGCAGACGGTGATGTGCGCGAGCCGGCATGGTCCCCATACCGTACCCAGCGCTAAAAGAGTGTTAATATTTTCTCTGTATTGAACCCCTCATCGGCTTAGGAGCCACAAAGGTATCGCCATGAACAAGTCCACCCGCGTTCTGCTTGTTTCCCTGCTGTCCGTGGCCGTCCTGGCCGGTTGCTCGAAGAAGGTCAAGGAAGAAGCCCCGGCTCCGGTCGATACCGGCACCTCGACCACCACCCCGACCGGTCCGTCCACCTCCGGCCTGTACGGCCCGGGCGATCTGGACACCGACGCCTGCCTGCGTCAGCGCGTTGTCTACTTCGACCTGGACAAGGAAGACGTGAAGCCGGAATTCCAGGCCATCATGGCTTGCCACGCCAAGTACCTGCGTGACCGTCCGTCCTCGCGCATCACCCTGCAGGGCCACACCGACGAGCGCGGTTCGCGCGCGTACAACCAGGCCCTGGGCGAGCGTCGTGGCAACGCCCTCGTGGCTGCCGCACCGGCGCATGCACAACGTCAGAGCCTGGCCGACCGCGTCGGTTCGCTCGAGCAGCAGATGTACAACAACAGTGCCAACCAGGACCTGTTGAACCAGATCAACCAGCTGCGGCAGCAGGTCACCAGCCTGCAGGCCTCGATCGAGCAACTCCAGCACGACAACGCCCAGCTCAAGCAGACCGCCCAGGACCAGTACCTGGATCTGGACAGCCGCCTGAACCGGTTGGAAGGGGGCTCTGCCGCCCCGGCCCTGCCTGCGGTTCCGGCGAGCGCACCGAAGGCTCCTGCAGCCCCGGCAAAACCCGCAGCGGCGGCCACTTCCGAGCGGCCGCCTTCGGTCCATGGTGACCCGGGCAGCCTGGCCGTCACCGGTGACGAGCGTACGTCCTACAACGTGGCCTTCGACGCATTGAAGGCGGGCAAGTACGATGATTCGGCGCAGCTGTTCCTGAGCTTCCTGGAGCTGTACCCGAACGGCGTCTACGCCCCCAATGCCTTGTACTGGCTGGGCGAAAGCTATTACGCCACCCGCAATTTCCCGATGGCCGAGTCCCAGTTCCGCGAACTGCTCTCGCGCTATCCCACCCACGACAAGGCCGCTGGCGGCCTGCTCAAGGTCGGCCTCTCGCAGTACGGCGAGGGCAAGGTCGACCAGGCCCAGCAGACGCTGGAGACCGTCGTGGCGCAATACCCGGGCTCGGACGCCGCGCGTACCGCGCAGGACCGCCTGCAGTCGATCCGCCTCGGCAATCAGATCCGCTGATCCGCTGACCGGGCGTACAATGTGTTCCCCGTAGCGCCGAGCCCTTGCTCGGCTGCTTTCGTTTCCGGGTCGGCAAACCCGTCCGGATCCGGTAGCGCCGGGCCATGCCCGGCGACTTGCATTACCCGTCGGGCCATACCCGACCGGCTGCTGTTGTAGAGCCGAGCCATGCTCGGCTGCTTTCGTTACCGGCCACGGTAGCCCACCCGCCACGTGTCCCACCAAGAAGTCCCTGCCATGACCGCCGTTCCCCCGTCCGCCGCCGTTGCCRCGCCCAGCGAGATCGTGCAGTCGCCCCTGCCG